>JAHBUW010000019.1 GCA_019637875.1 Pseudobdellovibrionaceae bacterium
ACGGGTGCTACAGGCGCAGTCGGAGCTACAGGTGCCACCGGTGTGACAGGTGCTACGGGTATCACAGGTGCTACGGGTATCACAGGTGCTACGGGTATCACAGGTGCTACGGGTATCACAGGTGCTACGGGTATCACAGGTGCTACGGGTATCACAGGTGCTACGGGTGCCACAGGTGCTACGGGTGCCACAGGTGCCACAGGTGCCACAGGTGCCACAGGTGCCACAGGTGCGACGGGTGCCACAGGTGCCACAGGTGCGACGGGTGCCACAGGTGCGACGGGTGCCACAGGTGCCACAGGTGCGACGGGTGCCACAGGTGCCACAGGTGCGACGGGTGCAACAGGTGCGACGGGTGCAACAGGTGCAACAGGTGCAACAGGTGCAACAGGTGCAACAGGTGCCACAGGTGCCACAGGTGCAACAGGTGCCACAGGTGCAACGGGCGCTACAGGTGCAACGGGCGCTACAGGTGCAACGGGCGCTACAGGTGCCACCGGCCCCGTGGGCGCAGTCCCCGGAGCCGTCACTTATGGATCGACGAACAATACGGTGGATATCGTCTCGAACAATACGTCGCGGTTGACGATCGGGGCGAATGGCCGAATGAATCTGAAGGGCAACGTTTACGGAACGGCGCAGACTTCGACGGCCTCGTCTCCGCTGGCGTTCAACGCGGATTCGGGCAACATCATGATTTGGACGACCAACACGGGAAGCCCGACGGTGAACATCAGCAATATGCAAGATGGCGCCGCTTATACGCTGATCGTTCGCGGTTCGGGAACGGGCGCGGTCACGATTAACTGTACGGATGCGGTAGGAACGAACTTAACCGAGTCCTTCATGCCGGCACATACAAGCCGTGCGGCGAACGCGACCATGTTCACGATCATTAAAGCTGATAACTACTGTTACGTTGTTTGGCTGACGGGCTTCAATTAAGAAGCCCGCGAAGATTCAACTCGAGTGGGACGACAGCGTGAGGATCATCGAGAGAGTTTGTTTTCGCGGAAATAAAAAATGGATCGGTGCCGGTCTCGGCGCGCTCCTATTCACGTTCGCTCTTGTTGACTCCTCTCAAGCCGTTCCCTTCTTTCAAGTCGGTGCCACTCGCGGTGGTTCACTTTACATCCAACCCAGCACCTTGACGCTGCCGACCTCAACCTCCCACACCTTTTTCGCAAACGGGGGGCGAGGCACGCGAACTTATTCCATCGTGAGCGGTGGTGGGACCATCAACTCTTCGACGGGGCTCTTCACTTCCGCGGCGAGCGGCGGAACGGCGATCGTCCGGATCACGGACGCCGGCGGCGCGACCTCCCAGGCGACGGTGACCGTCGTCGGAATCGTCGGGATTACGGTTTCGCAAGGTTACGTCTCTGGAGGAATCGGCGGGAGTATCCAAATCACCGCGCAGGCGATCAACTCTCCGAGCGGTTCTGCGGATATTACGGAAGAAGGAACGTGGACGACATCGAACGCCTCGGTTGCGACCGTGAACAAAGGGCTGATCTCTTTTGTGGGCGGAGGCACCGCCACCGTACAGATCAGCTACGGTGGGTACACCGCAAACGTTTCGGTGAATGTCGCCTCGAAAACGCTGACGGGGATCACGGTGACTCCCGGAACCCGCAGCATGGGCGTGAACGCCACTCAAGACTTTGTCGCCACGGCGACCTACTCCGACTCCTCGACGCAAAACGTGACCGATACGGTGACTTGGTCCACGACCAATAGCAGTGTCGCGACGATTTCCAACATGGCTCCACAGTGGGGGCGCGCCCAAGGGGTCGCGGCGGGATCGGTCACGGTCACGGCGACACTCGGAGCGACAACGGGCACCGCGACCCTGACGATCAACGCGGCGACCTTGACCTCGATCACCGTGACTCCGGCGAGTGCCATCGTCATGACCTCCGCGACGCAACAGATGACGGCGACCGGGAACTTCAGCGACAGCACCTCATCGAACATCTCGAATCAGGTGACTTGGACGTCATCAAACACGTCCGCGGCGACGATCAGTAACGTGGCCGGTAGCAAGGGACTCGCGACGACGCCCTCGTTCACGGGATTTCGTTCAACGACGATCACCGCGACCTTGGGGGCGATCTCCGGAAACACGGCCCTCAACGTCAACGGCGCGACGGTCACGGCGGTCACCGTGAATCCGACGGTCACGATCACCGTCGGATCGACCTATCCGATGTCCGCCGTGGCGACGCTTTCGGACGGCGGAACCCTCGACGTGACGGAATCCGCGACCTGGACAAGCACCGCGACCAATCGAGTGACGGTTTCGAACTCCGTCGGTTACCAGGGGCGCGTCACCGGCATTTCGGCGGGAACCTCGAGCGTACGCGCCGCATTCGGCGGTCAAACGGGACAACGCACCGTCACCGTCGGCGCGAGCCAAAGCGTCAGCGAAGAGGGAACGGGCCTGCTGGGCGAGTACTACAACTGGACCGGTGGCGGCGTCCCCAGCCCCTTCGTTCCCGGCAACAAAGTGGGGCAGCGAAACGACGCGAACATCGCCTTCGGCTGGACGACCGGTAACAACCCGATGGGAGTCGCCGAGAAGTTTGCGGTTCGTTGGACGGGGTATTACGAAGCGGTTTCGGGAACAAACCGTTTCTGTACCTACTCGGATGACGGGGTGCGAGTTTGGTTGAACGGAGTTCAGATTATCAACAACTGGACGGCCCACGCCGCGACGTGGAATTGTACGGCCTCAAATGTTTCCCTGACCGCAGGGCAAAAGTATCCTTTGATCGTCGAGTTTTTCGAAGATGGTGGTGATGCGACCATGTACTTCACCCGCGCAAATAATACGACGAACGCCCAACAAATCTCGGCCGCGATTCCCATGGTGGACCTCTTTCCGCCTTGAATCTAGGCACGTCCACGCTTTCCCGTTTGACATTCCGTAGAGCCAAAACAAAATTGTCGCCATGTACTGGCGCGGTTCGAACAATATCAAAGACCTGCTGTTTCGCGTGCTCGACGCGAAGGCGGCCGAGTTCAAGGGCAAGGTCGTCATCGACATGCCCGCCGGCAACGGCGTCACCAGCGCACGGCTTCTGGAACTGGGCGCGGACGTACGCGCCCTGGATCTGTTTCCCGAGTTTTTCAAAGTCCCCGGTGTGATCTGCGAAAAAGTGGACCTGGGCGACCGTCTGCCGCTGGCGGACTCTTCGGTGGACTGGATTATCTTTCAAGAGGGCATCGAGCATCTTCAAGATCAGCTGAAGATCCTGCGCGACTGCGTGCGGGTCTTGAAGCCCGGCGGTCGCATGATCCTGACGACCCCGAACACGTCGAATTTGCGCTCCAAGCTCGCGCACTTTCTGCTCGAAGCGGAAACCTTGCGCGTCTTGCCGCCGAACGAAGTGGATTCGGTATGGATGGCGGACGGTAAATCGGGAGCGGAAGAAAGGGTCTACTTCGGACATCTTTTTTCGATCGGTATCCAACGACTGCGCACGCTCGGGAAAGTCGCGGGGCTTGAAATCTCGCAGATTCATCCTGCGCGCGTGAACTGGACGTCGTTCGGACTTTTCGTGCTGAGCGCGTCCTGGATCTACTGGAAGAGCGCGCGGGTCTACCGACGTTCGCTCCGCAAAAAATCCCTGAAGGTTTCACCGCCGGCTTACGATGAGGCCCTTCGTTTGACCCGCGACCTGAACATCCTTTGCTCGGGCCATCTGATCGTCGAGTTCCGCAAGTTTTCGTCAGCCGCTCTCGAAAAAAGAGCGGGCGCCATCGAAGAACTTCGATCCTTCGTGACTTGAAGTGAAACGACCGCCACGTCGACGAAGATCCTTCAGCAAGACTTCGGTTTCGAGGGGCGGGTCGCGATGAAGACCGACATGCACAGCATGAATCCGATCAACCCGTATTTTCCGTAGGGCAGATGCGCGGGGAAAAAGGTCCATACGCTCCAAATTCCCACCAGCATTGTCAAAAGCGAAACCACCTTCGCGCGGGGACGGATCACGCCGCCCTCATTCCAATCCCGAATGGGCGGTCCGAAGTGGGGATGCTCGGTCAGCCAATGGTGCAGTCTTTCACTGCCGCGCGAGAAGAAAAAAGCCGCGAGCAGAAGAAACGGCGTCGTGGGCAGGAGCGGCAGGAAAATCCCGATCACGCCTAGACCCAGCGAAACACTTCCGAGCACGATGTAGAGACTGCGCAAAGTCGACTGCGTCACTTCGAGAACTCCTGAACCCTCTCTTAACATAATGCCCCTTTCGAGGCCACGATTGTCTCACTTCGAGAGGTCCGCTTTGAGAACGCTTTCAAGTCTGTCGTCGGGATTTCCGAAAAGTTCAATGATGGTGAGGGCGAAGATGCTGAATATTCAAAGACTTGCGCGCGGAATTGGATGGACGGTCGTACTGCTTGGAATGGCGGGATGCTCGCCGAACGAGCCGCAGACATCACGAATGAGTATTTCGATTCCGGCGATGACCAAGGCCGCGAACTCCGCGCAAAGTCTGGAGCTCGGTCATTTGGTGATCAACGTGACGGGCCCGGGCCTCACCAACACGGTTTTGTTCACTTGGGACGCGTGCCGAAGCTGCGCGACGCCGAGCGCTCCGCCGTCGCAGTTCTTCGTGGACGTGCCGACCGGGAAGTCGCGCTTGGTGCAAGTGCTCGCGGTCTATCAGAATCGCACGACCAGCCTGACGAGCTTTTACTACGGTGACAAAACCGCGGACTTCGCGAAGCTGGAAGAGAACATTTCGATCCCGGTCACCGACCTGACGGGCGGTTTGCCGCTCATCACGGGCGCGGTCGCGGGACGTTATCTGGACGCCGCCAATGCCGGTCCCACCGGCGAGCTGGAGGTTCGTTACCAACCTCCCGGCGATCGGCCCGCCTTGGTGCTGGAGAAAGCGCGCATCGCGAACGGCTGGTTCAATACGATGGGAATTAAAGGCATTCCGCTTCGTTACGTGCTGAAGGACTCCGGCCGCGATCTTTTCGGCCAGGCCTTGGAGCTCGGGGACCGCACGATCTTCAAGCCCTCGGACCGCGTGACGAAATTGTTCGTTCCTTTCACGAGCTATCTGGATGGGGCCAATGTCCCGCGCGACAACGAGGACGCCGAAATTCACGTTATCGGTTATTTCGGTCCCGGCGCCGGGAGTGCGCGGATCATTTGTTCCGAACTCACCTCGGGGACCGAGCTGGATAACAAGTTCGTCTACAAAAGCACTTCCGTAAAGCTGGGCTTCCACATTCTGGGTCTGAACGACGCCGAGCCGAGCGCCGCGAGCCTCACGAACAAAGTCGCGCCCGCGACCAAAATTTCCGTGCAGGGCGCATTGCCGCTGGCCTCTTCGCCTTTGTGCGGAACGTATACCGCGGGGAACACCGCCGCGAACATCTACCAGAATTTTCTGCCGTTGCTGAAAACCAATTTCGAGAACGGTCGCGATCTCGTGGCGGGCTTCCGCTTTCCTTTCGGAATGATCGCGACTCCGGGAAGCACCACCGGCTTGAATGGAGACTCTTTCGTCTTCGGCGCGGGCGTGGGCTCGAATCCGTTGTACGTTTCGTCGGCGCCGCACTTCCTGGGCGGGAAACTCTTGCCGGGCCTCGCTTCGATCGTCACCAATGTGCGCGTCTATAAAGTTTCGCCGACCGGCGCGCAGCTCCTCGACCAAATGGATGCGGCTCCGTGCGGAGAGATCGGCAAATTCGGCGTGACCCAGACCGGCAGCACGGGCATTACGGCCGGCGGTGGTTTTTATGTCGGAACTTCGCTCACCGCGGGCGACGTGAGCGCGGGCCACGGCGTGGCCATGTGTTTTGATTCGATCGCGGGTCCGCTGCCGAACGGGGTGTTCCTGCCTTCCTACATTTTCGGCGGTCATGGCCCCGGTCCGGGACCGGTCTCGCCTCCGTATTTGCGTCTCGAGGGCCTCGCTTCTCATTTGAGTAACGGCGTAAGCACCAAACCTCTGACCAACGGGAAGTGTTATCCGGTCTCGCTGAAGACCTATAGCGTGGGTTCGGGCGGACCCGCGCCGGACTATCTGTTGGGCGCACCCCTGGCGGTGACGTTCCCGGGTTCTAACTTCAGCTTCTACTCCAGTGAGTCGCTTTGTTTGAGTGGGGGAGCCGCGCTCTCGTCAGTCACGATGCCGGCGAGCTCCCACGAGTACGCTTCGCTCTGGCTGAAACCCACGATGGGAAATGGCTCGTCGCCCGTGAGCCTGACTTTGGGCAGCACCGAGGTGACGTACAATCCCGACGGACACTTCGCGATCGGCGAGCCGAAGCTGCGGACGAACCTTCCGGGAAGTCTGATCGCGGGCGGCTGTTACCCCTTCCAGGTACAGAGTCTCGAGGCGGACGGCGTGACGCAATACGCGCGCTCGGGAGTGAAAACTTTCTCGATGAGCGCGACCGGCGGGGCGATGAAAGTGAGCTGTGGTGGTTCGACGTTGTCTGCGAGCCAAACTCTAGGCGACGGTTTCCCCGAGACCACGATCTTCTATTTCGAGCCGACCGGAGTCGACAACGACGACAGCGGCGTCACTTTGAGTCACGCGGGCGATTTTTCGGGATTCGAGATGCAAAACGCGGCTTCGAAGATCGTGACGAACGGCGCGACCGCGCCGGAAAAACTCGGCGTCGTGATGGCGACCTCTCCCGCGCCCTACGGGGTTTGCGTGCGTGGTTACATCGAGCTGCGCAACTCCGAGGACGCGCCCGTGGCGGCCCGCGACTTCGTTTCGGTCGAGTTGAACGCGACGGGTTTCGGGATGACTTACTCGGACGACGGCTGTCAGGTTTCCAGTCGAAGCTTCATGATCCAGAAGAACGCCTACCGGACGAGTTTCTGGTACAAGGCGCTCGTCGAGGCGGGATCGCCGACGCTCACCGCGAAGACGCAAGCTTTCGGGACGGGCTTCGCCGGAAACCTCACCCACGCTCCGGCGGGTGCCGTGTCCATCGCGTTCGACAGTAACCGACAGCTGCATGGCTTGTATCTGAGTCAATGGGCGCTGGCCAAGGTCGTGGGGTCACACCAGCTCACCGGCGACTATCTCGAGCTTCCGATCGTGAAGACGGGAACGAGTTTCGATTGCCGCAGCGAACCCGGCGGCGCGAACTGCGGCGGGCAACTCGACCTCGTAAACAACATTTTCCGGATCCACCGCAATGACATCTCGAGCGATCGTCGCTTCATCCTCTCGGCGTTCGGGCCGGGTGAGCACCGTCTCGAATTCCGGGTGAAGGATCTGCTGCACCCGGAACTCCGGATCGTGACGTGCGAAAAAATCCTGACGGCGAATTCCGTCGCCTCGGATCTGATCGCGGGGACCAACTGTCTGGCGGGAACCTCTTCGATCGTCATCGATCAGAACACCGATCTTGATGTGAAACGATTGATCGGAACTTTCCCGAACTACAATAACGTGTCGTTCTCGGGCGCGAAGTTTTCGATGACGAGTTCTTCCGTGCACGATGCGGTCGCCCTCGCGTACCTCACGGTGGCGGTTCCCGCTTCGGGAAGCGCCGTCGACATCCTCGTGGGGAGCTCCACGAATCGGGTGCGCATCGTCAACGTGAGTTTCAATATCGCTTCGGGCGGAACGGCCACCGCGCTTTCGGCATCCGGAGACTTTCCTTTGGCGCTTTCGGGGCTCTCGGTCCAATGCCATGTCACCACGGCGACCGGCTTCCGATTCGCCGACAAGATCGGTGGGCTCACGATGTCCGAGATCTCGGCGACGAGTACGTCCGGAACTTCGTCGTTCGTCGGCATCCAGGTGAACGCGATCTCGAGTAACTCCGTGATCGATCAGCTCTCGGGCTACAATTTCGCCGGCGACGGAACGGCACTGAAGCTGATGGGAGGCTCCGGTTATACGGCCAGCGCCCCGTTCGTACAGGACTTGTACGTGAGCGGGACGAACGGTCTTTCGTTGACCGACGACGTCAATCTCGAGGTGGAAAACTTCTCGATTTTTTCGACGGGAATCTCGGGTAAAGCGCTCTCGATCCAGCGGAACTCCGACGGCGTGTCGAACGTGAAGTTGGGGCGTGGTCGCGTCTACGCGATGTCGGATGGCCCCTTCATTCAAATCGGCTCGGGATCGGCCAGCGCGGTGATCGCGAACGTGACCTTAAACGAGGTCCACTTCCTGGCGCGGGAGCAGCAGGCGCTCGCGTTTGATGGCGGAGGCCTGACCTTGAATCTTCAGGGAAGCGCGGCGGACTCGACGGTGCGCGGTTGTTACGAAGCCACGAAGCAGCCGACGGCTCTGGCCTCGAACGGCGCGGTGATCGACGGAACGCTTCTCAAGCTCGGAACGTTCACCGAAACGGCCAACGGCTCGCAATCCTGCCGGGCGAACTAGTAGCGGCAAGCCCAATCCAGCTCGCGTGCGCGGAAGACCGAGCATTCGAGCTGGACGCGGCCGCGCAAGAAGATGCGGTCGCCCGGGGCGTAGGTCGCCAGTTTCGCGTCCACGCGTTCCATCTCCAGACTTGTCAGCAAAAGCGTTTTCGAACCGAAGTGGAACTCACACGCGAAGCCCGCACCTTGCGTGAGGGCATTCATACGACAGTGGATGACTTTCGAGCCCGCGATGTAGCTGAACTCTTGCAGCGGGCGCAGGTCTTTGGCGAGCTCCTGGGCACGCAGCATTTCCGTGCGCGTGATCATAAAACGTGAGGTCAGAGAGGCGCGGGCCTCGTCCAGGCTGCCGATCAAAAAAGCGGCGGCGAGCAACAATCCAACAAAGAACAAACGACGGATCCGGGCAGGCACGGGGACTCCTTCAAACACTCTCAAAACGCGATGTGGACGGGTGTTTAGCAAGGCGTGTCAAAAAAGGGAACCCTGGTTGAAAAACCGACATTACAAGCCCGCCCGCCTCGGGCAAAATAGGAGAGTCAGGGAGGACTGATTTTGAGAATTCAAGAAGCGCGGGTGATCGGGCCCGTGGGGGAGACGACCCCCTTATTCGAGCTGCGTGTGGATACGAAGACCGAGCTTCGCCTCGATCTTTCGAAGATGAGCTTCATCACCTCGGTCGGCGTGAAGAACTGGATCGCCTGGAACCTGAAAATCCCGGCTTCGAGCCGCCTGAGTCTGATCGACTGTCCCTTCGTGATCATCAATCAAATCAATACGGTCCACGGTTTTCTGCCCGCGGGCAGCGAGGTGAAGTCGTTCTACGCCCCCTTCGTCTGCGAGAAGTGCGGCGCCGAGGCCAGCCACCGCTTGGAGCTCGGGGTTCATTACGATTACGTCCCGGTCGGGCACCGGCACCTGCTCCCGGAGTTCCCTTGCCCGAAGTGTGGCGAGCCCTTGGAGCCGGACTTCGATCCCGCGCGGGCGCTCCGGTTCATGGAGCGCGGCTAGCTTGAAAGAAAAAACCCGGCTTGGGGGCCGGGTTTTTCAATCAGTCGTTTGAAACCGAAATTTTACTGCAGAACGCCGCAGCCGATGCGGTCACCGGAGTTGCCGGTGGGCTGCGATTTGAGGTCGTCGGCCTTCGCGTGGACGATCACCGCCAGGCCTTTGGCCGCTTCGAGGCTGAAGGTCGGGACTTGGATCTCGCCCTTCGCGACGCCTTTCGCATCGGTCTGGATGTTTCCGAAATCGCCGAGGTGGCGCTCGTGCGCGTGCAGGTCGCCGTGCTTCGTGCTGTTCGGATTCCAGTGGCCACCGGCCTTGTTGCCGTTGTCACCGCAGTCGCCTTTTTCGTGGATATGGAAACCGTGCTTCGAGTTTTTCTTCAGACCCGTGATTTCGTATTTCACGACGGTCATGTCGCCGGCCGCATTCGGCTCCAGAACGACCGAACCCGCCGTCCGGCTTTTCAATTGGGGATCGATTTTCGCCTCCAGGCGAACGGGGCCGGTGGGGCGGTTTTCGCTCGACGGAGTCGGGGGCACCGACGTGTCATCGGCCAGCGGCGTTCCCGCACAAGCGGCCATCATCAAAATCGAGGTCGATCCCAGGGCGATTTTCAGCAGATGCAGTTTCATTCGGTATCCTTTCGTAGACGCACATTGTTGAGTCCTTGCGAGGCCTAAAGCCCGCCAACGCGTGAAAGGCTCTTCAAATTGAAGGCCTGAGTCAATGTCCGACTTCTCCTGTAAACATCTCAAACGACACGGATTTTGGGGGACAAATTCCCCACGCTTTGGTCAATGAAGGCCTGAGGAGGAACCCCGAATGAAAATCGCTCTCTTTTTAGTCACCCTTATGGCTCTCGGTCCCGCACTGGCGGCGGACAAATGCGTCGCGCTCTACCGCAAGGTCGAAAACAATCAGACCATCGAAAAGACCGTGGAAATGAAAGCCACCTACGACGACAAGTTCTGGCTGCGTCTGGAAGCGGACATCCTCGAGATGGGATACGTGGCCCTTTTCGAAAAAGGCACGAACCGCGCGCAAGTGACGGTTTCGCGTGGCCCCGCGTACACCGAAGGCGCGATCACCAACACGACTTATAACGATGAAGGTCGTTTCACCCAGGCTCTCGTTCTGAACAACATCGTCGGCAAGATCACTTGCACGAAGTAAAAGGTCCTTTGGACGGAGCCGATTTTCGGCTTCCGTCCAAAAGCTCGTCGGCCCTTTCCCTCTGTATTCCTTTAGGTTTTTAAAAGCGCTCCCTGTAAGCCTTTCCCGGCCCTTCCCGAGCCCCGTCCTGAATGCACCCTTTTCGTCACTCGGCCTTGGAAAAGGCTGGAAAACGGGTGAGGCGCGGCCTTTGCTCTAGGGCTCCTCCACGTTGGATGCTGGAGGAGACGCACATGAAACTGAAATCCATGATGGTGCTCGCGTTGGGATTGGTCACCGCTCAGGCGCAGGCCCAGGCCGAGAAAGAAGCTTACATTGAGCTCACGGAGACGCAGATGATGCGTGTCGTGGACGCCAACCAATCCCGGACTCTGGTGAACCTGGAGCGCGTGGAGGCGGGCGCGATTTTGGGCGTGGACATCGCGACCCTGAATCTGGCGCTGAGCTACCAACGTTCGATTCCGAACGAAGTGAACTACACTTATTTGAACGATCAAGGTCGGAAAGTGACCTCGCAAAACGGTTTCGTCTGCGGTCTGCGTCTGGTCGACGTGAACGACGACGAACAACGTGAGTCCGAGATCATGGAGCGCAAAGATCTTTGCGTTTCGCTCGTGGTCTTCCAGAAGAAAACGAAAGTTCTGGAAGGAAACTCGGCGGTGAACAAGGCCGCCCTGGAAGAAGCACAAACCAGCGCGACGCCGCAGCTTTTGATCGCGGCCGTGGAAGACATCAGCAACCAAATGGTGGCGGATGCGGCGGGCGACATCATGAACCCCCTCGTGGAGTTTGTCGCGGGCGGCTCATCCATCGTGAAGCCTTTGGAAGGTTCGCTGATCGCGCGCAGCGAGTTCGGTATGCGCCGTCACCCGGTTTACAAGAAAAAGAAACTGCACAAAGGGATCGACCTGCGTGCGAAGACGGGCTCGACGGTTCGTTCCGCGATGAAGGGCCGCGTGTTGGCTCTGAAGAGCGAGCGGACGAAGCGCGGTAAACTCAAGGGCTACGGTCACTACGTGATCGTGACCCATCCGGAAAAACGTATGCAGACTCTGTACGCTCACTTGTCTTCGTTCAAAACGAAGGTGGGCGCGAGTGTCGCCGCGGGTGAGCGGATCGCCCTGTCGGGAGCGACGGGCGTCGGTACGGGCCCCCACTTGCACTTCGAAACTCATGAAGGCACGAAGGCGGTCAACCCGCGCAAATACATCGGCAAGTTGTTGTCGAGCCTGGAGCAGCTGATCGAGAAATACTTCTCGCTCGCGTAAAAGGCGAAGAACTGAATTCAAATTTTAAAACCCGGAGGCCCAGGTGCAAACCGAAGTCTCTGGGGGTCGGAAGCGAACTGCCCCCTCGGTTCGCTTTCGTCTTTTTTACGGCAGCAGATGAATCGTCTTGAACGACATCTTCTGTGAGGGATGATCGAACTCGTACTCGAAGACCGCGCAGTTCGGCGCGCGAAACTCGGGGCGGTACTCACCGACAATCGACTGGGTCAATGTCCGGATCACCAGGCCGTGGGTCACGCACGCGATTTTGATCGGTCCGCCCTTCGCGTGCCGGCGCTCGTCGGTCCCGTGGGTCCGCAAGATCTCGGTCAGGCACTCCGTGATGCGCACGAGCGCTTCGGCGCGGCTTTCGCCTCCCGGAAAGCGGTGCTTCATGTCGTCGGGCTCGGTCGAAAACCAGGCGCGCAAAATCTCTTTGCCGAAAAGTTTTTCGAGATCGTGACGGTTCGTCCCCTCGGCTTCGCCGAGGTGCACTTCGCGCAGGCGCGGATCGGTGATGATCTCGCTGACCGAAGGGAACGCGAGGCGGGCGGTGGCGACCGCGCGCTTCAGATCCGAGGCGGCCAGCACGTCGATGTGGAGCTTCTCGGCGAAGGGGCGCAGGCGCGAGGCTTGATCTCGACCAAGGTCGTTCAGCTCGATGTCCGAGTGGCCCTGCAGCCTTTCGCTGCGGTTCCAGTCGGTTTCCCCATGACGGATCAAGTACAGGTGGGACTTCATACCCAAAGGTACCTTCTTCCTTTTGGTAGCGCAACCGCGCCACTAGCCGTGCGCCACTCGCCGTGCGCCACTAGCCGTGCGCCACCAAAAGGAAGAAGGTACCTTTGGGCGGTTCTGGGTCGAGTCTGGGGTGTCTCGGCATTGCCGAAAGAGCCATGGCGCCCGCAAAATAAAGGGGATGGAAAAAATCCTGCGCGCGCTGGGTCGCCCGATCTTTTTGCTCGATCAAAAATCGCAGAAAATTCTATTCGTGAATGGCCCCGGCGAAGAATTGCTCGGCGCGAGTTCGGCGGACATCGAAGGCAAAAGCTGGAAGCAGTATTTCGACGAGCCCTCCACCCGGCGCATTGACGCGCTGATGGAGATCCTCGAAACCAATCGGGCGACCGAAGGTCGTCAGGAATTGCAGCTGACCTTGAAGCGCCGGACGGGCCGACCGGTCAGCGTGAACCTGACGCTGACGCCCTTTTTGAAAGAGGCGAAGCCCGCTTGGCTTTTCGACCTTGAGGATCTGACGCCGATTTTGAACCTGCAGAAAGAAAAAGAACTGCTGGTCACCGAGATGAGCCGTGTCTCCAAACTCGCGGACATCGGTCGCCTCACGGGCGGGATCGCGCACGAGCTGAACAATCCGCTCGCGATCTTGCAAGGACTCGTCGAGAACATCGAAATGTCCATCGACGAAAACGACATCAGCCCCGAGTCGCTCCGCCGCGATCTGAAACCCATGCAGGACACGCTGACCCGGATGATCCGGATCATCCAAAGCATGATGAGCGTCGCCCGCGGGGAAGAGCCGCAAATGGAAAACTTGGCGTTGCAAGAGGTGTGGGATCGCGCGGCGACCAACTTCACGGCGCTCAACGAATTCGAAGGTATCGATCTGCGCGTGAAAATCGACGAGCGCCTGCGCGCGCCCATCGATTCGATCCGCATCGAGCAGGTGCTGATCAATCTGGTGAAAAACGCGCTCTACGCACTGAAGCTCGAGTCATCGGTGCCCCCGCGGCTGACCGTCGTGAGTTCGGAAACCGCCGATCAGCTCTCGATCGCGGTGGAAGACAACGGCCCCGGGATTCCGCCCTCGGTGGCGGAAAATCTGTTCACGCCGTTCTTCACGACGAAACCCGTCGGGAAGGGGACGGGCCTTGGCCTTTTCTTGTGTTACAACATCATGCGCGCCCACGGCGGCTCGCTCCGTTTTGAAAACGTCGAGCCGCACGGCGTGCGTTTCATCCTCAGCTTCCCGAAACAAAAGCGCAGCGTGGTTCCGGCCAATTTGCCGCGCATCTTGGTCGTGAACGGTGAGGAAGGTTTTCGCCAAATCCTGCAGCGTCGTTTGGACCGCTGGGGTTTCAGCGTCACGACCTGCGGTACGGGACGCGAGGCGATCCTGACCCTGAACGCGAGCCCGGATTTCGACCTTGTGCTGACGGATTTGAAACTCACCGACACGGACGGGGCGCAACTGGTGGACGAGATTCGCCGTAAGTTGAAGCTCCCGATCGTTTTCGTCACGGAAGACGTGAACGATACGCGGGTGAAGCATCTGGCGGACACGAACGTCGTTCAGGGCGTCGTCCGTAAACCCATCGACGATACCGAATTCAAACTGATGATCGAGGACGTGATGGGAGCTAAGCTCCCTGAGGCTTTTGGGCCGCGTTCGCTTCAGAAAAGTAGCGTTCGATCCGGCTGACCAAAGAGTTGTAAGAAAAGGGCTTGATGAAGATCTCGACGCAGCCGAGGTCTTTCGCTTCGTCTTCGGCGCGCTTTTCGGGAAATCCCGTCATGAACAGAAAGGGCAGATTTTTGCGCGCGCTCGTCGTGCGCACCTGGCGGAGCAGCTCCACGCCATCCATCCCCGGCATCTTCATATCGCTGACGACCATATCGGGTTGCAGACCTTGACTCAATTTGGACCACGCATTGGCGCCGTCGGTCGCGAAATCGACTTTAAAGCCTTTCTTCTCCAAACGGTTCTGGAGCAGAAAGCGCAGCCCGGCTTCGTCGTCTACGATCAAAATCAAAGGTTTCTCGTTCATCACAGGTCCTTTGTCGGCGTGGGAGTCTTCGGGATAAAGGGGCCGCACGGGAATTTCACGGGAGCGTCATTTAATTCGACAAAATCTAGAAGATCCCGCCGCGCAGTTCTTGGATTTCGCTCATCATCTGGGATCTCGCCGAACGCGCGCCGTATTGGATGTCGTCGATGACCCAGCGTCCGTCTTCCACCTTCATCAGATAGCGAATCTTGCGGTGGTGATAGGCGCTGCGTTCCGGCGGCTGCAGGTCGAATTCGACCTCCACGACACCGGCGCCCGCGTCCCTGGCTTGGAAACGCGCGCTTTCCAGATCCAGGCGGCCTTGATCGGCCCGCGCGTCCAGAAACGGATCGACATCCGCCCCGAAGCCGCAGACGTCGGTGGCGTTCGCGATCTCGCGGCAGACCTCGAGGTTCTCGGAGAGAAGCTCGGCGAAGCTTTCCGAATACGCGGGACGGATGTTCTCGCGGGTTTGAAAGTAGGCTTCGTAAAAGCGGGTCATGACGGTCGTGGGGGCCTCGTGCGCATCGCCCCGGGGAAGCGACCGGCAACCGGTGAAAGCGCTGAAGCTAAGTAGAAGGATGAGGCGAATCACGCCCTTCAGTTTCGAAAAAAAAGCACCCCGCGTCCATCGGTCGCGGGGTGCGTTGAGGTCAAACTGCGCCCAAAGTCCGGGCGAGTTTTTCGCGGGATTATTCGCCGACGGTGACGTGGATTTGACCGCCGAACATCGAGTCGCGGGGGACGCCCCACTTGGCTTGCAGGCCGGCGCCGGCGCCGACGTTCAGGATACGGTAGGGGCCGGTGATCAAGACCGATCCGCCGAGGAGCACGTGCAGACCCGCGCCGAGCTTCACGCCGTAGTTGCCGTTGCGCGCCGGTCCGTAGTGATAGCCGGTCGCGACGCCGCCCGCGATGCCCGCGGTCAGTTCAAACGCGCCGAAAGACTGCATCGTGAAGATGTCGCCGTCGGAGTTCACGCATTTCAGGCCTTGGCCGGCGACGAGCACGATTCCGCCTTGGATCTGCACGCAGGCCATGACGCGAATTTTCGAGTCCACGCCGTTGCTGGAAACCCGTTGCAGCAGATTGTGTTGTTCGGCTTCGTCCATCAGCTGGCGGAATTCGTCTTGGAAGACCGCGCGGTCTTCAGCGGAAAGCTCACGCAGCTTTTGCGCGAACTGGGCTTTGACTTCGGCCGCCTCCGACTTCGTTTGTGCGAAGGACGTGAAGGTGAAGATATTCATCAGAATCAAGGTGGGGATCAGGTGTTTGAGTTTCATGGTGCCTCCAGGGAGAGTCCTCTTGGAAGAACCGCGCCCTTCCCAGAAACGCCATGGACGTTTTTGCAGAAAATTCCTGTCAAAAGAGTCGACAGAAGGCCGACCAAGGGCTCGCGATCGATGATCGCGCGAATGACCGCACTGACGATGGTCCGGGCGGGGGTGCCAGGGGCGTCGGTGTTTGGTAGCCTGAAGGCCTAACTCGAGGACGAAGTGGAAACCAACGCCGAACAGTCAGCGCAGTTTGTGCCGATTCAAAATGCGGATCTCGCGGGGGATTTGGAACTGACGTTCGATCTTTACCTGCGTCTGCCTTTGAATGAGCGGATCGTTCTGTACCGCCGGCAGGGCGATATCCTCGAAAAAGACCGCCTCGCCAAATTCTCGCGTGCCGAAAACTCGAACCTCGTCATCCGCCGCGACGACTACGCGAAATTCGTGTCCTACGTCTCCGATCGCCTCAAAAAACTTCTGGATGTGACTCCGGGGGCGAACAACCGCCAGGTCTACGGCAAAGCGGTGCGCGGACTTCTGCGCGGCACTTTCGAGAATCAGGATGCGGCGGTCGTCCGCTCCATGATGGACAATTTGAACGACGTCTCGTCCGTCGTGATCGACAGTGTCTTGAACGAGATCAACGAAAACGGGCGGCGCACTTACCGCAATCTGGTGAATCTCGCCGCGACGGGGACGGACTTTCAAAAACATCCCGTGAACGTGGCGTCGCTCGCGGTCATGATCGGGTTGGGCTCGGGCTACTCGTCGAAGCGGACCGTCGCGGATGTGTCCATGGCGGCGCTTCTTCATGATCTGGGGCTCGCGAAACTGCCGGGCGATTTGGCGCTCCAAGCCCACCGCAAGAACTCCTACAGCCTGGATGACCGCATGAAGATCGACGATCACGTTCAGCACTCGATCTCGATCATCGACGAGCGCAATATCGTGATCTCGGCGCTGACCCGCACGATGATCGAGCAGCATCACGAGAAGTTCAACGGCTCGGGATTTCCGCGCAAACTGCGCGGGCTGCAAGTGTCCCCTTTCGCCCAAATTCTGCACATGGCCGACGAAATCGACCAGCAGGTGTTCGGGAGTGTCGACGGACGGGAAGTCGGACTGAATCTGAAGGGTCTTTTCGAAGAGTGGCACCGCGATAAGGTCTTCGAACCTCGGCTTCTTCACCGCGTGCGCGCTCTGTTTTTCAGCAACTGATTCTGCTCAAAGTCTGAGCAATAACCAAGATTTGACAACATTTAGTGTCCGGGTCAAAGTCGCGTCCTCAAACGACTTTGTTAAGGAGTGGATATGTCCGAGTCTTGGCTGTTAGCGCCTGTTATCGCGGGTGTCGTGGGCTTGATCATCGCGGTGGCTTTGTACTTCCGTGTGAAAGCACAACCTGCGGGAAATGAAACCATGAACCGCATCGCGGGATACGTTCGCGAAGGCTCGATGGCTTTCCTCGTGCGCGAATACAAAGTCCTCTCGGTTTACGCGGTCGTCGTGGCCGTGCTGATGGGCTGGCAGCTGGGTTACATCGCGGCCGGTTGCTTCCTGCTCGGCGCCTTCTTGTCGCTGCTCGCGGGCTTCTTCGGGATGAAAGCGGCGACTTACGCCAACGTCCGCACCACGCAAGCCGCGGCTCTCGGTTCGAAACCCAACGCCCTTCTGGTCGCCCTCGATGGCGGCGCGGTCATGGGTCTGGCGGTTGCGGGACTGGGCTTGGTCGGTTTGGGTGGACTGTACGTCGCCTTCGCGGGTTCCGATGCGATCGGCACGATCCTGCACTCGTTCGCGGTGGGGGCCTCTTCGATCGCGCTGTTTGCGCGGATCGGTGGCGGGATCTACACCAAAGCGGCGGACGTCGGCGCGGACATCGCCGGTAAAGTCGTTCAGGGGATTCCCGAAGATGATCCCCGTAACCCGGGCGTCATCGCGGACAACGTTGGTGACAACGTCGGTGACGTCGCCGGTATGGGCGCGGACATCTATGAGTCGATGGTTGCGGCCATCGTCGCGGCGATGGCGATCGCCCTCACGATTCCGGCCGAGATGATCTCGGGTCTGATGCCCGGTGCGGCGCCGGAAGCCGTGAAAGAAATGGCGATCAACCTGCCCCTGATTCTTTCGGGAATCGGTCTGGCGATTTCGATCGTCGTGATCTTCGCGACACGCGCGATGCGTTCGATGTCGCCCGCGGTCGTTCTGCGGATCGCGCTCTTGATTCCGCCGGTTCTGTTGACCATCGCTTCGTTCATCTTGATGCCGATCTTCGGCGTGACTCAAGACGTGACCATCGCGTTGGCGGCGGGTGCCGTCGCGGGCGCATTGATCGGTCTGATCACCGAGTACTACACGGCGATGAAGCCCATCCGTGACGTCGCGCAAGCCTCGCTCACCGGTGCGGGGACGAACGTCATCCGCGGTCTGGCTGTCGGTATGGAGTCGGTCGCGGTGCCGATCCTTTTGGTCGTCGCGGCGGCCTTCGTTGCGGATTATTTCCTGGGCCTTTACGGAATCGCCATGGCGGCGGTCGGCATGCTGGCGGGCACCGCGGTCGTCATGACCGTCGACGCTTACGGCCCCATCGCGGACAACGCGGGCGGAATCTCGGAAATGTCGGGCCTCGGTAAAAACGTGCGCGACATCACCGATGAACTCGATGCGGTCGGTAACACGACGGCGGCGATCGGTAAGGGCTTCGCCATCGGTTCGGCGGTTCTGACCGTCGTGGCGCTGTTCTCGGCCTTTAATATGGAAGTGAACCACACTCGTCAGTTGGCGGGTCTCGCGAAAATGTCGTTGGATCTGACTTCGTCGGGCGTTCTGATCGGTCTTTTGATCGGTGCGATTCTGCCGTTCCTGGTCGGTTCGACCACGATGACGGCGGTTGGTCGCGCGGCGGAAAAAATCGTGCAAGAGATCGCACGTCAGTTCCGCGAAATCCCCGGATTGCTCGAGTCGAAAGCCGAGCCGGAACCGGCGAAGATCGTCGATATCGCGACCAAGGCCGCTCTGTGGGAGATGATCATCCCCGGTCTGATCGCGGTTCTGGCTCCGGTTGTGATCGGTTTCGTGATGGGCCCGGCGGCTCTGGCGGGAACGCTTGCAGGTTCGCTCGCGGTGGGTGCGACCATGGCGCTCTTCATGGCGAACGCGGGTGGCGCATGGGATAACGCGAAGAAGTACATCGAAAAAGGCGGCCTGGCCGGACACAAAAAAGGTTCGGACGCGCACAAATCGGCCGTGGTCGGTGACACCGTCGGCGATCCCTTCAAAGACACTTCGGGCCCGGGCGTGGCGATCCTGATCAAAGTCATGAGCGTCGTCGCTCTGCTGATCGCGCAGCTGGTGGCAACGGTTGGCGGCTGAAGGTAAGTAGCCGCTCACTTGTTGAAACGCAGTGTGTTTAAACCCGGGTCTCCCCGGGTTTTTCTTTTTTAAGAGGGATCAGGGGCGGCGCGTTTCAACAAGTGAGCGGCTCCCTTTACTCGGGATAGAACTCGATCGGGGGGATCAGGCCTTGCGGTGCGCTGACCACGTCCGCTTCGTGCTGGGCGGCGGTGCGGAGGCCTTTGGCCGCGTAGTTGGTCTCGAGGTAGTTCCGCAGTTCGTAAGCCGTCAAAGACGGGTTCACGAAGCTCAGACGGGTCGCGAGCCCCGCGACTTGCGCGGCGGCGAGGGGCGTTCCCGATTGGTAACCCAAGCTATTTGTATACAGGGTCGTCAGAATTTGTTGGCCGCTGGCGTAGACTTTCACGCGCCCGCCGAAGTTCGAGAACGACGCGCGATCCCCGGCGGTGTTGAGCGCGCCGACGGCGAGATTCGTCGCGACGGAAATGTTCGCGGGATAGGTCGGGCTGACCGCTTCGTTGACGCCGTTATTCGCGACCGCGCTGACCAGCAAAATATTCGAGGCGCTCGCGCGCACCATCGCGCGACGGAGCAGGATGTTGTCGTGCGCACCGCCAAACGGCAACAGCACGAGTCCTGCGCCCATGAAGCGGGCGTGCTCGATCGCGGAGGCCGCGTCGAAAGAGTTGCCCTTCCCGTGAGAGTCGAGGAATTTTTCACCGATGATCTTGAACGAGGACGTCGACCATTCGCCGCCGTCCGTGATGTCGTAACCCGCGCCGATCGCGATCGCGCCGCTCACCGCGGTGCCGTGACCTTCGTCGTCCACCGGGCCCGGTGTTCCCGCGCGCCAGTTCATGCCGTACTCGTTGTCCGCGAAACCGTCGCCGTCGTCGTCGATCCCGTTCGGGATTTCCAAGCTTTCGAAAAGATTCGCGCCGTTAAAGCGGCTGTGGCCGACCGTCAGCCCGGTATCCAGGTGGCCGATCCTGACGATCGAACCCGCGTAGGGCGTCGTGAGCGGTGCCGAGAAAGAGTGAACCGGAATCTCCTCGACGGGCTCGACGAACGAGACGTGCTCCAGCGCGCACAGTTGATCCATCTGTTCGACCAGCGTCAGACCCACGGGCATCGTGAGCAGGTACGAGTTCATGTGTTTCCACTCGCGCGTGATGGCGACGGCGCTCGGGATGATCGCGCGCATTTGATTGATATCGTTCACGGCCGGCATTTCGCGCGGCAGATGCACCACGATCTGATTTGAAATGAACTCGCCGGGCGTTGCCGTCACGCGGGCGCGGTGCAGGTTGCAACGCGCGATCGATTTGCGTTCGGGCGGAAGCGCCGGACCGCCGCACTCGTCGATGATTTCGCCGTCGAAGTTGACCGGAACGCGGATCGGCGCCTCGGTGTTCGTGACGTCGAGGGAAGCCTCGCCCAGAACGCGCAGTTGGGTCGAGCGACGGGGACTGAAGTCCGCGAGCGTCGGGCAGCTTTCGCCGTTCGCCATCCGCGCGCCCAAGATGTAAAGCTTGCGACCGCTGCCGGTCGGCGTTTCGATTTCGACCGACGACGACTTCGCGTGAAAGCCATGAAGGCTCGTGAACGAGATGTTTTTGGCGGAGAGGGTTCGGCAAGAGCTTTTGTTCTCGGCGGCGGGCCCCGCGACCGCGATCGCGAAGCATTGCAGCTCTTCGCCGCTCATGATGGCCCGCGCGGCCCAGTTCTTCGCGGGCGTCGGCGGCACCGCGAGCGTCGACACGAGCTTCTCGGTCGCGCTCATGTTGATCGCGAGTTCCACTTGGCGTTGCGGAACGCCCCGTGAGCAGCCGGCCAGGGTCAGGACAAGGCTTGTCGTCGCGAAAATCTTCAGTGACTTCATAGGTCTTCTATCGGCGATTTCGGGTCCTCACACGAGCTTCATCCCAAATCGGGACGGGGTTGAAGGTAGCCGCTGACTTGTTGAAACGCAGTGTGTTTAAACCCGCCTTCTGCGGGGCTTTGGTCGGGGTGAGGTCGCGGGGTCGCGTTAGGCCTAACCGGCTCTCGGAGAGAGGGCTACACTGAATCTTCAAATCGGAGTCAGTGGTTCGGCATGAGGCGCAACCTCCATCTCAGTCTGTGGGACGCATTTTTCTTCTCGATCATGGTCGGCGCGGGCGAGTCCTTTTTGCCGGCGTTCGCGATTCACATCGGCTTCAGCGATACGCTCACGGGACTGTTTTCGACGGTGCCGCTCGCGGCGGGCGCAATCGTTCAGCTCTTAACGCCTTGGGGTTTACGTCGGGTGGGTTCGGTCCGCCGTTGGGTCGTCGCGGCCACGGCCGTGCAGGCGACAGCTCTACTGCCGTTGGTGTTCTGGGAAGGTTTGGGCCTCAAGAGCGCGTTCGCGCTCTTCGCGATCGCGGCGATCTATTGGGGCGCGGGCTACGCGGCGGGACCGGTTTGGAATCGTTGGATGGCGGATCTGGTTCCGCAGAATGTGAGCGCGAGCTTCTTCGCGAAGCGGCTTTCGATCAGTCAGTACGGCGTTCTTTTGGGACTTCTGGTCAGCGGCGCGGCCCTGCAGTACGGATTGAACCTGGGAATTTTCACGAGCGCCTTTTCGTTGATCTTCCTGGTCGCCTTCGCGTCGCGCGCGGGATCGAGTTTTCTGCTTTCGATGAAGGAAGATTCGGGAACGGAAGTTCTGCGGCAAAAGGCGTTGCCCGCGGTTCTGAAGTCGGTGATGGGGCGGGGATACGAACGGGCGCTTTTGGTGTTCCTGTTTCTTTTCGGCGCCTCGATCTTCATTTCGAGTCCTTTCGTGAATCCGTTTTTGCTGAAGCAGCTCGCGATGTCGAACTCGGTCTATACGTTCTGTTTGATCGCGCTCTTTTTGGGAAAGATCGTGGGTTACAGTTTGACCCATCGTTACCTGGGCGGCATCGCGACCGAGCGTACGCTCATTCTGGGTGCGCTCGGCATCTCGCCGATGCCCGCACTCTGGATGTTTTGTACGGGCGGGTTCTCGGCGGGAGCGTTGCAATTCACGAGCGGCCTGTGCTGGGGCGTTTACGAGTCGGCGCTGACCTTGATTTTGTTCCGCCGGGTTTCGTCGGAAAGTAAGGTCGCGCTTCTGACCATCATCAACTTCGTTCAGTGCGCGGCGATTCTTTTGGGCTCTTTGGTCGGCGGTTCGATCCTGAAGGCCTTCGGCGAAAACTTCCAGGCTTACGTGGTCGTCTTCGGCTGGAGTTCGCTCTTGCGGGTGCTGGTTTGCGTGCTGTTCTCGATGTTCTGGATCGGGTGGCCGCTGCGGCTGCCGTCGCGCGACCTTCAGCTTTTGAACGACAAATAGAGTTCGATCTCAAACGGCGAAAGCTTCGCTTTGAGCGATTCATCCACATTCATGTGGAAAACATGATCGATATTTTCGATATGGAGGACACGATCCTTCGCTTCAAACTCAATCCTCCATAAGCGGTAGGCGAAAACGCCCCGATTTTTCCCCAAAGAGCGAACGCGTTTGGATTTTTTCGCGAAGGGATCGCGTTCGAGTTGTTTGCGGATGACCGACTCGAGATCGAAGCCCCGCGCGTGCAAACCCGCGAGCTGAGTCGATGCGCGGGGGGACATGCTGATCTCAAGAGCAGGCGCGCGCAAAAACTCCATCCAGCCCAGGCCCGCGTCGGGGAGGGCATCCGTCGTCGCAACATAAGGCTTGATGTCGAGGATCGGTGTTCCGTCGAGCAGATCCGAATCGCCGATCCAAAGTCGGCGGCCTTCGATTTTGACGAGGGGGACGAGGCTGAGCCCGATCGGATTCGGGCGATAGGGCGCGCGTGACGCGAAGACGCCGACCTTGCGGTCGATCCCACGCGGGGGTTGCACCTTCGGTTTCCACCCTTTGGCTTCGTGAAAAACGAAAATGATCCACGCGTGCGTGAAGCCCGCGAGATCCGCGAGGGCCTGCTCGAAATCCTGACCGTTTTCGAGCTCGATGACGTCCATCGTGTCGTCCGTCAGGTCACCGGTCGTGAAGGCCTCGGCCTGTCGACCCGCGCTGGATTTTTGCGATTTGTTCGAAGAGCGAAGCCAGCCGATGGGACGGAATTCGACGGGGTTCATGGGCGCGCGGCTTTCACGTACTGACGCGTCCATTCGAACGCCACGCCGGAAAGCGCGGTCGCCACGTTGAGGGAGTTCTTCATTCCGGCCAAAGGCAAAATGACGAGGTGATCGCAAAGCGCCATGGTCTTCGCGTCGAGACCGAAACGTTCGTTGCCGACGATGAGCGCGGTGGGACGACGAAACTCGAAGTCGAAAACCGAGGTCGCGGTTTTCGCGGTCTCGAGCCCCACGATTTGTGTGCCTTGCGCGCGCAGCTCGGCGACGGCGACCTCCGTGGTCTCGGTGTGGCGTACGCGTGATGGATCGAAGGCGCCCATGGCGGTTTTTTGCACGGCCTCGTTATCGAGTCCCGCCGTGTAGCCGGTCAGGATCACTTCGCGGCAGCCGAGGCCGTCGGCCAAACGTAAGATCGAGCCGACGTTGAAGGCCGAACGCAGATTCTCCAGCACGAGCGTCAACGGACGGCTTTCGAAACCCGGGACGGGAACGCGGGCGTCGGTTTCGGTCACGAGGAAGTCCGCGTCTTTCACCTCGCGTCCGAGGGCGCGCTCGAACGGGATCCACTGGTTCAGAAAATGCCGTCGCGACATGCCCGGGATCAAATGATCCGCCAGGCGCGAGCATTTCCGCAGATCCGCGTTTTCACTGTGCTCGAGTTCCGCAATCAGGCTGCGCAACTGAAAAAGCAGATCTTCAGGCCAGGTGATCGGCTCGCCGCCCGCGCGGGTGCGCGCATCGATTTGCCGAAAGAGCTCCTCGATGCGTTTGACCAAACGTTGATCGGTCGCCGATAGGGACATCTATTTCACCGGGTCGCCGGGTTTCGCGCCCGCATCGGGGCTAAGGATGAAAAGATCCGGCGCCGCGGGACCGGCGGCGAGCACCATCCCCTCGGACATGCCGAACTTCATCTTCCGCGGCTTCAGGTTCGCGACCACCACGGTCAGTCGACCCACGAGCGTCGCCGGATCGTACGCGGCTTTGATGCCCGCGAAGATCTGACGTTCGCCCATGGGGCCTAGCGAAACTTTCAGACGTAGAAGTTTATCCGCTTCCGGAACGGCTTCGGCCGAGAGGATCTGCGCGACCCGCAGATCGACGGACGAAAAGGCGTCGATCTCGATTTCGGGTTTGGGCGCCATCGGATCCACGGCGGGCGCCGCGGTCTTTTTGGCGGCGCTTTTCGTCGTGGCTGCGGCGGCCACCGGTGCCGCAGGGGGAGCGTCTTTCGGGAGCGACTCGGTTTTGATCGCTTCGATTTTTTCCGGGTCGATCCGCTGCATGAGGTGCTCAAACGGCGCGATCTCGCCTGAAGTCAGCACGGTCGCGATGTCGGTCCACGCGAAAGGCTTCGCTTGGAAGAGTTTTTCGACTTTCACCGCGTAGGCGGGAAGGATCGGTTTTAAACAGATCGTCAGGATGCGGAAAAGATTCAGCGTCGTCGTCAAGACCGCTTGGGTCGCCGCGGGATCGGAGTCTTGAGTTTTCCAAGGCGCTTTTTCGTCGAAAAAGCGGTTGGCCTCGTCGGCGATGGCGCGGATCTCGCTGGTCGCTTTCGCGAACTCACGGGCTTCGAAGTGCGCGGCGATGGACTCTACCGCGGCCTGCGCGGCTTGGATCTTCGCGAGTCCTTCGGGGCCGGGATCGACGAGCTTGGCGCCGAATTTTTTGCCGAGCATCTGCGCGCCCCGCGAACCCAGATTCGTGATCTTACCGATCAGATCCGAGTTCACGCGGTTCACGAAATCGTCGAACGACAGATCCAGATCGTCCGCGCCCGGACCCAGTTTAGAGGCGTAGTAGTAGCGCAGGTAACCGGGCTCCAGATGTTTCAAATACGTCTTCGCCTGCACCTGCGTGCCCTTGGACTTCGACATTTTCTGTCCGTTCACGGTCAAGTGACCGTGGACGAAGACCTGCGTGGGCGTGCGGAAGTCCGCCGTCTTAAGCAGTGCGGGCCAGAACAGCGTGTGGAAGTAAACGATGTCTTTGCCGATGAAGTGGTAAACCTCGGTGTTTTCCGAGCGCCAGAACTCGTTGAAGTCCATGCCTGTCAGATCGCAAAGCTGTTTCGTCGTGGCGACGTAACCCATCGGCGCGTCCACCCAGACGTAGAAGTACTTCCCGGGCGCGCCGGGGATTTCGAAACCGAAGTAGGGGGCGTTACGCGAAATGTCCCAATCCCGCAGCGGCTCGTTGAACCATTCGCCCATCTTCTTCGCGACCTCTTTCGAGGTGTGCTCCGGAAGCCAGGCCTGCAAGAAATCGCGGAAGTCGTTCACTTTGAAAAGCAGCTGCTCGCTCTCGCGTAAGACCGGTGGATTGCGGCAGATCGAGCAGTAGGGCTGGATCATCTGCGAGGGCTGGTAGGTCGCGCCGCAGACGTCGCAGGAATCGCCATACTGATCGACGCTTTTGCAGGTGGGGCAGGTGCCCTTCACGAAACGGTCGGGCAAAAACATCTTGTCGTGTTCGCAGAAAAGCTGCTCGATCGACTTCGTGGTGATGTGCCCTTTTTCTTTCATGCGGGCGTAGAAGTATTCGCAGAGTTCACGATTTTCGGGCGAGTTGGTCGAAGAGTAATGTGCGAACTCGACATCGAAGCCCTTGAAATCCTGGGTGTGCTCGTGCCAGACGCCTTCGATCAGCTGCTCGGGGGTGATGCCGCGCTTGCGGCTTTCGACCATGATCGCGGTGCCGTGGGTATCATCGGCGCAGACGAGGTAGCATTCGTGTCCGCGCAGACGTTGAAAACGGCTCCAGATGTCGGCTTGGATGTACTCGACCAAGTGTCCGACGTGGATCGAGCCGTTGGCGTAAGGAAGGGCGGCGGTGACCAGGATTTTACGGGGTTTGGACATCCGCTTATAGAATCATTTTGCCTATTTAAAATCAACGGCTCCGCTCTCGAGATCGTAGAGTCCGCCGACGACTTTCAGATGCCCTTCATTCAGGCGCGCCGTCAGGTAGGGGCTCAGGTCGAAAAGCTCTTTCGCCGCGCCCCGCACATTGGCCCAACCCTCATTCACCAGACGCGGTGTCGGCTGGCTGCGGACGCTCTGTTCAATACGCGGGCGCAGATCTTTGATCAGCGCCGCGATATTCGGCGAATCTTCGAGAGGATCTTTCGTGTACGCGTGGGAGTGTCCCAGGATCGCATCCGAGGTGGCGTGTACCGCGCCGCATGAAGTGTGGCCGAGCACCAGAATCAGGCGGGGGCCGAGGTGTTCCACCGCGTACTCCACGCTGGCGACGACTTCGGGGCTCAGGGTTTGTCCGGCGGTTCGGATCACGAAGAGTTCGCCGAGCTTTTGGTCGAAAACGATTTCGGGCGGCACGCGACTGTCACTGCAAGAGATGACGATGGCGTGGGGCTTTTGTCCGGTCTTCAGACGTTGGATGTCTTTCGGACCTTGGCCATCCTTGCGCAAAAGACGTTTCAGGTAGCGGGTATTGCCGTTCCGCAGATAGCGCATGGATACTTCGGGCGTCGGGCCGGTTTGTTTTTCCGGAGCGACCTTGGCGTGCGTGATGTCTTGTACGGGCGGGGGACCGATTTTTTCCGCAAGGCCTGCGGTGACGCCGGTCTTGTCGTCGCGTTTCATCGTGATTTCAGGACCCGCGGGATTTTCGCCCTCTTTCGGAAGCGGCAAGGTCGTTTGCGAACCGCTGGGATCGACGATGGCGGCGGGAGCCGTCGGGGGAGGCGTCTCGGGAGCGGGTGCGCTGCTCGCGCAGGCCGCCAGAAATACCAATGGACCCAAAAGGCCGGTCGAAAATAGAATCTGTCTCATGGAAGCCCCCTTGAGGCTTCAGTGTAACGGAGAGAAAAATGGACGCAAGCACTGGGCGAGGTTTACTAAGTTCCGAAGAGTGCGATCGCCGCTGGCGCGCTTACCAGCTACGGGATTCGCGTCAGGCGTTGATGCGTCAAATTCGCGGTTTCTACTCGAGCCTGCTCGGGGGGATCACGCAAGATCCGGCGTATTTCCATATTCCCATCGACGATCACGGATTTCATCGCGGTGACGGCGTGTTCGAGGCGATTCGGGTCGCGTTCCGTAAACCCTATCTTTTGGGCGCCCATCTGGACCGCTTGGAAAGGTCCGCCGCTCGCGTGGGGCTGAAACTTCCCCACACGCGGGACGAAGTGAAGGGCATTTTGCACGATCTGACCCGACTGGCGGAGGACGAGTCGCTGGTCCTGCGGGTGTATGTCACCCGCGGGGGCGGGGGCTTCGGGGTGAACCCCGCGGAAAGCCCGGAGTCGCAAATGTTTGCCGTGGCGACGCGCTTTCAACCGCTCGCTCCCGAGGTTTGGGAGAAAGGTTTCGCGCTGACGGTGAGTCCCGTCGCGGTCAAGTCGGGTGATTTCGCGCGCATCAAGTCGCTCAATTATTTGCCGAATGTTTTGATGAAGGCCGATGCGGTGGCGCGGGGTTTCGACTATGCGGTGGGTGTGGATGAGCGCGGTTTTATCACCGAAGGCGCGACCGAAAACATCGTGATCGTGAATCAAAATGGCGATCTTTGTCATCCGCGATTCGATCGGATGTTGGACGGCTGCACGCTGAAGCGGGCGTTTGAGCTGGCCCGAGGGCTTCCGTCTTTACCCCAGCGCTGCGAGGTCGATCTGACTCTCGATGATCTAATGTCTGCGCGCGAAATTCTGATCGTGGGGACGACGGTCGACGTCAGTCCCATTACGCGTTTCGAGGAGCGCCCGCTCGCGGTCGGTCCCGTGGCGCGTGAACTCTTGCGCCTCATTCAGACCGACCAGCTGCGCGGCTGATCAGGCCCGCGCGCGAACTCGTCCATTCGGAAGCTGCCATCAGGCAGGCGGGGGCGCAGACCGCCATCGATTGTGCGCACCGCAGAGGGGCTGAAGGTTTGCGGGCGCGCTCGTTCCCCCATCACTGATGGGATGGATGTGATCGATTTGCAAATAGCGACGTGACCCACAAATTTTTCCCGAACGCGGGTCGCGATAGCGGCAGGCCGTGTGTCGGAGAAGGGACTTTCGCAGACTCGGTGGAATCTGTCGCGGATTTCGGGATGGGTTTTGACGCGGGATCGGCGTCGTTCGTCGTGCCGGGACTTCCACTGAAGGAGCCCGCGAGGATGAGTGTGTCGGAGGCACTTCCGATTCGGAAGTCGATTTCAGTTTCGCGATGGTTCGGCTCCCCATGTCCTCGCTCTTTGATGCGTTCGATCGGCGTGCGGCCTTCAGTCCTCGCGGAGGAAGGTCCGTACGTCGCGCGATTTCCTTCTTCGCCAGATAGTGGGCGAGTTCCGCTGCTTTTTCGGCAGGGGCCGCGTGCGACGCGAGTTCACCAGCCTTCACCCAATCGGCATATTGCTCCCGCGAGAACGTGATCGTCAGCGTCACCGAACCATCGGCGTGATGCTGGGCGCGGTCGGGAATTTTGAAGTCGACTTTGAGTTCTTGTCTCAGGATCTGCTGAGTCTCGGCGAAGCTCTTCGTTTCCAGCTTCTCGAGAAGTTCGAGTTTCGCTTCGGAGTCCATCTTTTCCGAGAACTGCTTCTCGGCCTGCTTGATCGTCTGCGCGGTGAGGGCGATCTGCGACAAATTGATCTGACCGGCCTCGATCTTCGCCGCGACCTGAGGCACTTCTTTCAGAAGTCGCGCCGCCGAGATCCGGCGATGGGCCGCGCCCGCCGAATAGCCGTGAGCTTGAGTCAGATACTCAAAAAGGCTCGGATAGGCTTTGTCGAGATAGAGTCGTCGGCGGTCGATTTCGGCGATGCATTCCAAGATGAGGTGCGTGATCTTCCGCTCGGTGCGGACGAGTTTTTGGAAGCGATCAACAAGGTTCGCGTCCGTCAGATTCATCAGTGTCATGGCCGACCCTTTCTGTGTTGAGAACACAAGATCGGTGTACCACGTGTTCTGAAATCAGTTTTTCGAGGAGTTTTTGAATCGCAGAATGAGTTTGGGGAAGCGCGAAAGTCCCCCATAAAAATCGCGGATAGCCTCGAGGTGAGCTTCGTTTCTCTCGTTCACGACCGGCCCCGAAATTTTGAGTTTACGCCACGCCTTGGCCGTTCTGCGAATCCGAAAATCTCGTCAACAGAAACTGATTCCGCCACGCTGCATTTTGGAAAGCATTTCTGAAGGACTGTTTGGGCAACCCCGATCAGGAATCGAACTCCAATCCCAATCAGGAATCGAACTCCAACCCCAATCAGGAATCGAACTCCAACCCCAATCAGGAATCGAAACTCCAACCCCAATCAGGAATCGAACTCCAACCCCAATCAGGAATCGAAACTCCAACCCCAATCAGGACTCCGAGCCCCACTCCCAACTAAATATCGAGCTGAATCTTGTCGAGCAGCTCCGGGTCCGAAAGCACCGCCTCGCCCCCACGGGCGATGGCCAGTAGCGGGTCCACCGAGACGCGTACGGGCAAGCGCACTTCGTTCTGGATGCGTAGATCCAGATCGCGAATCATCGCGCCGCCGCCGGCCA
Source organism: Pseudobdellovibrionaceae bacterium (assembly GCA_019637875.1). Lineage (NCBI taxonomy): Bacteria > Pseudomonadati > Bdellovibrionota > Bdellovibrionia > Bdellovibrionales > Pseudobdellovibrionaceae > Pseudobdellovibrionaceae bacterium. Next base: position 29,856 of record JAHBUW010000019.1, read on the forward strand.
GGCAAAGCCCCGTCTCGATCACGTCGCTCACGAGTTCGGGGGGCGTCTTTTCGAGGGTTCCGTGGATGGCCTGGATGATTTCGCTCAACGAGTCGTCCATCGCGAGTCCCACGTCTTCGGAGGTCACTTCAATGGTCGCCGGAATGCCCGAGTCGGCGGAGCGGCCGTCGACCATTTGGGTGCGGATCTCTTTTTTCGGCATCGCGGTCCCGAGTTCCTTCTTCAGCTTCTCGGCCCACGCCTGCGAGATGATGAAGTTCTTGTTCTTGCGCATATAATCTTGGATCGCCTGATCCATGCGGTGTCCACCGATACGGATCGCCGTACACGACACGATGTCGGCCAGACAAATGACCGCGACCTCCGTGGTGCCGCCGCCGATATCGACGATCAAACAGCCGCGCGCTTCCTTGATGGGAAGTCCCGCGCCGATCGCCGCCGCCATGGGCTCGTCGATCAGAATGACGTCTTTCGCGCCCGCGGATTTTCCGGCATCGACCGCGGCGCGTTTTTCAACCTCGGTCACTCCGTAGGGTAAAGAGATGACGACCGTGGGCCGCGAAAAGAAGCTCGCGAGTTTGTTCTTTTTGAAGAAGAACTTCAGCATCGCCTCGGTGGTTTCAAAGTCCGCGATGACGCCGTCTTTGAGCGGGCGTTCGCCTTTGATGTTCCCGGGCGTCGAATCCATACGCTCTTGCGCCTCGAGACCGACCGAGATGATCTTCCGTTTCCCCGGGCGGGGTTCGGTGTAGGCGATGAGGGTGGGTTCGTTCACCACGACGCCGCGATGGCGAACCGCGATCAGCGTGTTCGCGGTTCCCAGATCGACGTAGATATCGGCGGCGCGGGCCCCTTCTTCCGTGAAAATGGCCATAATTCCTTAATCCCTATTCCCGAGACCGGCGGCGAACTTTGAAGCCGTGGTTCTCGTTCATCAGGTAGGTGAGGTTGAAGGACAGATAAGAGAACGCGCGGTTGATGTTCGAGCCCAGCTCGACGTTGAACAGAAAGTTGGGAGTGTCGTCGATCTTGATGTCGCTGCCGACGGCGAGTTGCGCGATGGTGTCGTTTTTACCGCGATAACCCTGCATGCCCACGGGCAGAGCCGCGTAGGGGGTGAAGAGCACGTAGTCCGTTTGCATCTGTTTGCTGATGATCGGCGCGATGCGTACGGCGGTGAAGGTCTCTTCCATCTCGCGACCGAAGTTCAGATCGCCACGGAAACCGATGGCGGGTTGACGCTCGAAATCGGGGAACGGCACCCACTTGAAAGAGCCCGCGATCACGAGATCGGTTTCGCCCGCGCCCAGGAGCGCGCGGTAGCTCATGTCTTCGCGAATCCCGCCGTCGATGAAGACGCTCATGTTCGCGCCGCTGCCTTCGGACAAGCGGATCTGGGGTTCGATCCCGATTTTCAGTGTGCCGGCGGGAGTCACGTCCGCGGATTCACCGATCGCCAAAAAGGCGTGCGCGCTCGGCGAGAGCAAGAGGGTCATCATGGCGGGAAGGAAAAGGCGATTTTTCAAGTTTGTCATTGCGCGAGCTCCAATCACGAAATGTTAGCGGCCCGTTTTCGATTTTGACAAATGATTTTGACAAGTTCCTGAGGGGGCGAGAACGTAGGGGCACTGTGTTGCCCTTGAGTGTCGTGATCATCACCAAAAATGAGGAACGCAATCTTCCCCGCTGCCTTGAGTCAGTGGCTTGGGCCGATGAAGTTCTGGTCGTCGATAGCGGCAGCACGGATGCGACCGTGGATGTGGCTCGTCGCCATGGCGCCCGCGTCCTGACGGAAACATGGCGTGGATTCGGTCCGCAAAAGGCCTTCGCGGCGCTGCAAGCCAAGCACGACTGGATTTTGTCCCTCGATGCGGACGAGTGCGTCCCGGTCGAGCTCCATCAAGAGCTGGAGCGGAGATTTGCGTCCCTGACTCCCGGTGCGGCCTACGCGCTCCCTCGGAAGAGTTTGCTGTGGGGGCGGTGGATTCGGCACGGCGGCTGGTTCCCGGATCGGCAAATTCGACTCTTCAACCGACGTTTCGCGAATTGGGATCAGGCGCCCGTGCACGAAAAGGTGCAGGCGAAGGTCTACGATCGGTTCGAAGCCCCGCTGGAGCATTATGTCTTTCGCGACGTCGCCCACCAGATCGACACGAATAACCGCTATTCGGGTCTGCTTGCGGAAAAGGACGTCGCCGCCGGTAAGCGGTTTCGTCTGTGGAAGTTGATCTTCAAGCCTTACTTTAAGTTTTTAGAGAATTACTTTTGGAAGCGCGGCTTTCTGGACGGTCTTCCGGGCTTCGTGATCGCGGTGAATTCCGCGCATTCGACGCTGTTACGGTGGGTGAAGATCTGGGAGATCGAGCGCCGTCATCCCGGAGGTCAGGTCAAATGATCTGGGCGCTTCTTTTCTCGTTCGCGTCTTTTACGTTCGCCGCGAAAGTGGGCAAAGTCGAATATCCGACCCTCCGCCAAATCGAGGGGCAGGCCACGATCCGCCAAAAAGGCGAAGTCTTGAAAGGGCGATTGCCGGGTCAGCTGTTACGCGAGCAGGTCCTGATCGAAACCGAAAAAGGCCGCGTCCGCGTGGACCTTTCAGCGGATGAGTTTTTGATCGTGAGTGAAAACTCGAGTCTGCTTTTACCCGGCATCGATTGGGATACGGGGGCGGTCGAAGAGCTCGAGCTCATCAAGGGGTCTTTCGGCGTCGAGTTGAAGCGCGCCCGCCAGGTGCGCTCGGGGCTTTACCGTGATCGGGTCGAAGCGGGACGTTACATCTTTGACTTCAACCCCGGTCTTCCCCAATTCGGCGCGACCGTGCTGTCGGGAAAACTCGCCTTTCGCGGACTCGAAACGGAAGAGTACGGTGACCTGGGGCCGGGGGAGCGCCAAAGCTTCATGGGGGAACTCGCCGAGGGGCAGATTCAGTTCGACGTTTTGCTCGAAGGACGTAAGGTCGCGCGGGGCAAGCTGACTTCGAAACAAAGCTTCGGTCCTAAAGATCTTGCGGGATTGCAGAAGGCTTTTGAATTCGGCGCGAAGAAAAAAGTCGGCGCAGGCGCCGCGGGCGGGGGCGGCAAAACGACCTCGCCGATCTTGAAGGGGAGCGTCTGTCGCGATCCCGCCGGTCGCTTCAATGACTGCGCCTACACCTGTTTGAACAACCCCAAAGGGGCCAAGTCCTGCGAGCTTGATCGCGCGGGCGTGAGCTGCGTCCGTCGGCGCTGCCTGGCTTCGGGCGTCTGGGGCGACCCGTTCACCTTCGCCAAACACCTCGCGGTTTGCGACGCGAAAGTCGTCGTCAAGCCTTGCGACTATTAGTCTCGCCCGCACGCGAATTCCGCTCACAAAATCGATGTCGAAATTTTTGACGGCTGTCTAAAAGCTCGCAAGTCCTTGTGGGACGCGTGTTTCATGTCGGCGCGTATGAAAAGTATTTGAAAGTGATTTGTCGAACACGTGGCAAACTGGTCTCAGTTCATCAAGAGATACGACACCAGGGGGAATTCAAGTGAAACAAGAGATCCTGACCATCAGCATGGTGGCCATCGTGGGACTGGGAAGCTGGTTGTACCTGAGCGGTGATCCGCAGCCCACCACGTCTCAAGAACAAAATGAAGCCGCGACGCCCGAAATGCTCGATGGCGACTTCTCGCAAACCGTCAGCCCCACGATTCAGAATCCGCCTTCGGTTGAGGAAATGCCCGTGCCCGTGGTGGCGGCCCCCGCCGTCGAGACCGAAACGGTGATCGTTCCCTCGGATCTCGAAAAAGAGATCAACGAGGTCCTGGCAAATGCCCACGCGGTTCACGACAACTTTGAGCGGGCGGACGCCTTGATCGAGGCGAAACTCGACATCCAAATTCGCGCGGCGCTCGAGCGCCGGGCGATCACCCCGCGCGAGGCCCCCGAGTACCGCGACTATTTAAGACAGATCGCGATCGAAGAAAGTGCCCGCGAAGAAGAAGAGTATGAGCCCGATGGACCGGCGGTCAGCGGCCTCTTCGCGGATCGGTCGTTCGTCACCGAAGAATAGACCGGGCCTCCGTACCCACCACAACATCTAGTACGCAACATGGATTCGTCATCTTGAAGGAGTTAGGTCATGAACGCAGCTTTGCGAGTTCTAGGGAATTTCCGCGTCAAACATCTGGTGATCCTGGTTTTGGGATTCTTCCTGGCCCGCCCGGTTTTGGCGGATGTTTACGATCTTCGTTGCGATAAAAACGCCGACGACAAGAAATTGCGTAACGAGCTCGTGAAGGCGATGAACATCGGTTCGTTCGCGGAAGGTCAGCGCAAGCTGGATCATCTGATGAATCGCCTGGGGCGCGGAACCCACGCCGACGGCGTTTTGAATCCGATCTCGCTCCGGGCGAAGTTCGAGGCGAAAGGGGGCGGGGGCGTGAAGGCGTTCGCGCTTTACCTGGCGGATCGAATCTGTCTGGAAGTCAATTATCCCCACGTCGGCTATGAGTCCCATACGCGCGCGTTCTTCGAAAATCACTGGCGGACCGCCGTGATGACGCGGGAACAGATCGTGGCGCATGACCGGGTGCTGGCCGATGACGTCGCGAAAGCGAAAACCGAAGAGGACAAACGAATCGCGCGCTCGGCGCGGACCGCCTTCCGCTCGCAGGTCGAGGATGGACTCAAAGCGCAGATTTTGATCCCCGCGATCGTGACCACGAACATCGGATTTCGCGAAAAGTTGAACGAGTTCTGGTTTAACCACTTCAACATCTATTCGCACAAAACCAACGTTCAATCCGCGCCTTACTACCGGAAGCTTCGTCACTACCAAGGGTCGATGTTCCGCGATCTTTTGATTTCAAATGCGCAAGATCCCGCGATGTTGATCTACCTGGATCTGCATACGTCGATTCGCGATCCGAAAGGCGGGGACGGCGGTCTGAACGAAAACTACGCCCGCGAGGTGATGGAGTTGCACACGCTCGGGGTCGGTCCTTCTTCGGGAGTTTACGAGCAAGCGGACGTGACCGCCGCGGCACGTATCCTGACCGGTTGGGGGCTCACGACCGTCAATGGCGTGCGGACTTTTCAATTCAAAGGCGCGCTTCATGATCGCCAAGGCGCGGACAAAAAGACCGTTATGAAGGCGAAACACTACGTTCCTTACGATAAGAAGAATCCGGAAGTGCAGATCGCGGAAGGCTATTCGTTTTTCACGCAGCTTGCGCAACACCCCCGCACGAAGGGCAACATCTGCCGCAAACTGATCCGCCGTTTCGTCGGCGAAAACCTGAACAAACCCCTTTCGGGCGAGTCCGGAGTTTATAAGGACTGCGTCCAGGCGTGGGGTACGAACGGCAACTTGCGCGCGGTTTACGGCGCCATCGTCACCAGCAAAGACATGTGGGACATGAACAACTACCAGAAAGACATCAAAAACCCGCTGTCGATGTCGATTTCGTTCCTGCGCTTGATGGGCGTCCAGGCGTCGAACCTGGTTCCCGCAACGGTGAACGAAAACTGCGCGAAGATCGAAAAAACGCGCATCGCTTGTCACCCGATCGTGGCGGCCGTTCACAACGTGAATTCACTTCTGGGAATTCCGACCGGACTCACCGCACCCCCGATCGGCTACAGCGAGCGCGGCGCGGACTACGCGAACGCCAGCATGACCATCGAGACCTTGAAATTCACTTACGCCCAAAGCCAGGTGCGCAACACGCTCTACAACCCCTTCAATTCGCAGCGGATCGGCGCGGCGGCCTTCGAGGCGTTGACGACGTCGCGGCTTTTGTTGCCCGGCGCGAAGCCCGCGGCGGATCTGAACCTGCTGGTGAATTCGTCTTTGCGACTGTATCCGCTGGACTGGCAATCGCGTATCGGCGCGGCGCCGCTGCTCGAAGCCGTGCGCAACGAACCTTACATGACCAAAGAACGTCAGCCCCAACCTTTCCGCACCCTGGCGACTCGGGTGGGCGGATCACGACTGTTCCTCTACGAGTAATCAACGAAAGGACCGCAACATGTGTAACGACAAACGCCGTGACTTTTTGAAGATCTCTGGACAAACTGCGCTGCTCGCCGCGACCGCGCCGCTCTTGAATATGGGCTATATCTCGGCCGCGCAGGCGCAGGCCGCGAACAATCACATCCTGGTCTACGTGTTCTTGCGTGGCGGATGGGACGGTCTCAGTATCGTGGTGCCGACGAACGCGACCCGCGTGAAAGAGCTCAATGAGCTGCGTCCCAAGACCGGCCGCATCGCCATGGATCAGAAGACCCTGTTGAAGCTGAAGGATGGCACGAAAGACTACGAATTCGGTCTGCATCCGCAGATGAAGGGGCTTCATGGCCTGTGGAAAGACGGGCAAGTCCTGTTCATTCACGGCGCGGGCGCGAAAAGCGGGAACCGTTCCCATTTCGAGCAGATGGCCTTGATCGAGACGGGCGTTGCGGCCGAAGGCGTGAACACGCCCAAAGGCACGGGCTTTCTGAATCGCGCGCTGCTCGGGATTTCGCCCGCGGCGGTCATTCAGGGAGTGGCGGTTTCGTCACTGATCCCGACGTCGTTGAAGGGGTCGAAGCCCACGCTGGCGTCGACGAACTTCCAGAATTACTTCAAGCAGACCGACGCTTCGAAACAGCTGCGCGATATCGCCTCGACGAATATTCAAGGCTCGCGCGACGCCCTTCAGGGGCGCATTCAAGATCACTTGCTGGGGACCGCGCCCGCGAATCCCGGCTCGGCCGATAAACAACTGACCGGTGCGGGTCGTAACGGCATCCGCAGCTTGGATCTGGTTGAAGGGATCGTGCAACAATCGGCGGGCGAGTACGTCGGCGGGGCCGGCGCGCTTTTCGCGCAGGCCGAACGCGTGATCAAAGCCCAGAAGGGTAAAACGGGCGATCAGGCCGTCCGCACGGTGACCATCGACATCGGCGGTTGGGATTCGCACTTCGATCAGCGCCAAATGCTCGAAAACTCCGTCGCGGGTTTGGACGCGGCCCTTTCGCAGTTCGCGAAAGCGGTTCTTCCGGGCGGCAACGTCACGATCGTGGTGCAAAGTGAATTCGGTCGCACGGCTCGTGAAAACGGCACCGGTGGTACCGATCACGGACGCGGCACGGTCATGATGGTCTTGGCCAAGAAGGGTGAGCTCGCGAAGAAGGTTTTGACGAAAAACTTCTCGCTCGCGAAGTCGGCGCTCGATTCCGGTCGCGACGTGAAAGTGAACATCGATTTCCGCGAGATTTTCGCCGAGATCCTGACGAAACGAATGGGCGTGCCGAAGAAACTGATCAATCAATCGCTGGTCGTGAGCGGAAAGACCTACGAGCCCATCTTCCCCGGTTACGCGGGGAACGAACACAAGATTTTCAAGGGCGCTTAAAGAACGCCCTAACGGGTCCCCAAGGCTTTAGATTCCGCTTCCGTCGCGGCAGGCTCGGTCGCGGTGCGTGTCCGATCCGCGGCGGGCGGGGTCACTCCCGCCTTGCCCCACTGGCGGGTGCCTTCGGGCATGAAGCCCGAAATGATCTCTTGGATGCGGAAGAAGGGGAACCACGTTCCGTTATACTTCATCCGGATTTGCTGATTGGAAAGCACCATGATCGGGATCTCTTGCCCGTTCATGTGAATCACCATCCCGCCCTCGGATTTACAAACCTTCACCAAGTGCGCCTTGCTGGTTTCGGCGTCGCCGACGTCGTTCGTGATGTCGGTTTGGATGCGGATTTCCTTTTTGTTCGCGTTGAACAGAAAAACCCGCGCCGAACGGTCGTGGGGCCGCGCCTTGTAGTCTTTGTAAGGCGTGCTCGAGACGATGCCTTCGAAGTTCTTCAAGATACGCATTTCGATCGGAAAAAGCTTACGGAGTTCGGGTTGGGTGGTGGCGCAGTCGCCGACCTTGCCCGTGATTTCGGGCTTCACTTCCCCGGACGGAGCGGTGGCGGTCTCGGCCACGACCTTCAAACCCACGGCCAAAGCCAGAAAGAAACCGATAAGCGCGGGCACGTACTTCATTCGTTCTCCTCATGCAGAGCGGGAAGGCGGGGCGGTTCGGTCGGGCCTTCGTGAATTCCGCAACCATCTTTCGCGAGCGTCAGTTTGGCGACGACTTGGTTGTTGGATTTGTTGTTGGTCATTTCGGTTTGCGTTTGCAAAAAGCAGTATTGATAGGCGTTCTTCGCGACCGTCTGCGTGACGTTCCCCGAAAGCACCGTGCCGTCGATGGGACGACGCAAGTCCCGGGGGCGTCCGAAGCGGTGCCCGACCAGCACCGCGACGCCGGTTTTGCTCGAGACCTTGAACTTATTGTCGACGACGCGATTTTTGTCGTCTTCCAGGCGAACGCCGATCTGATCGTCGGTGAACGTGTTTTTCTCGATCACGTTTTCGCGCGCGAAGTCTTCCACGATATCCCAAGACGAGTCGTCGAAGGTTTTTTGCGTCGAGCACGACAGGAGCTGCTGGTTCATGGACTGGCGCGAGCCGATCCACGCGCCGATTTTTTCATTTTTGAAGTGATTCGCGCGGATGACATTCTGGTTCGATTGCGTGGCGGGGCGGGGAAGCCCGTACTCGCCGCAGTTGTGAAACAGCGAAACGCCCGACATTCCGTTGTTCTCGAAAAGGTTGGCGATGATCTGATTCTCGGGTGCCGAGTCCAATGTCATCCCGTCCTGGTGGGGCATGAAGGTCGCGGCGCCGTTGCCGACCACGCGGGAAAGGGTGACCGTGTTTTTCGTGGCACCGGGCGAAAAGAAAATGCCGGATGCCTGGGAGCTGCTGACGTCGACTTTACGTAGCGTCGCGCCCCGCACGCCGGTTCCCAAGAAAACTCCGTAGGCCCGTGCGCCCACGGACTTTGAATCCTCGATGGTCAGCGAAGTCAAATTTTCGGGCTTGGGGTGTTCGATCCCGTAGTTGCGCTCAAAACCTTCCACGACGCAGTTTTTCACGCTGACGTTCGCCAAATCATCGGGCGCATTGGGGCCGCCGATCAAAATTCCGTACAGATTTTTGAGCGGGCGCGGAAGCTTGGCGTCCGCGGCGGCGTCTTCTTCGGTGGTGGGGGTCGGCGGTAGCAGTTTTTCGAAGGATTTGTCTTCATCGACTTGCGAGCCGACCAAGCGGGCCCCTTGGCAATCCAAAGAAGCGCCGGCTTTGACGAGCACGAAGTGCGCGCGGTAGGCGCAGTCTTTGCCCGCGGGATTTTTCGTCTGGAGTCGCGTGGGTTCTTTGATCTCGACGACCTGATAGTGGTTGTCGGTCTGCTCTTCCCCGCAGGGAATTTCCGCGGGCGGAAGCGCGGCGAATGAAACGGCGTGGAAGACGACGGCAATCGAAGAGACTGTCAAAAATGTTTTCACCTCTATAGATTAGCGAAGGCGGCGCGCTCCCGCCATGGGACGTAGGTCCAGGACTCGCCTCCGTTTTTCGGCTCTTGTCTGCGGAATGATCAGGGCCCGCGCCAGGGGCGGAATTGAATGGGGTTTGGCCCTGGCAGAGTTGGTGCAAGACTCGCGGGACCGGAAGGAGCCCTCAACATGAAAACACTTCGGGCGTGGACTCTAAATCTTGTGTTAATCCTTCTTGGCGCCTCTTTGGGGATGACCGCTTTCGCCGGCGACGATCGTTTGTCCATCGAACCCCATCTGGTGCTGCCGCTCGAAACGGAGATCACCGAGACCCAAGCGAAATGCCTGAGTCTGATTGAAGGCGCGGAGATTCGTTTTTGTGCCGGTGAAACGACCGACGACGGAGACGCGCGCATGGAGATCTTTCTGCGCAAGGATTACCGCGGTGAATTCGGCGTGCGCGACGATCGCGGCTCGATGCTGGAGTCGGCGTACGGCCGCTTGGTGAATGCCTGCGGAGTGAAGATCGATCTGACCCTCGAAGAGTTTCGCGACATCGTCGGGACTCCGCTCAAATCCCTGGGGACGGAGAGTTTGAAAGATAAGGCCATGTCGGTTCTCGACATCACCAGTCTTTACTATTTTGACATGGGAATTCGGGACTATTTGCAGTCCGGTCTCAAGTTACCGACCCGTTCGCGTTGCCAAAACAAAGTGTTCCTGGGCATGTGATGAAGACGTTGTGGTTGAGCGCGTTGGCGCTGACATTGGTGGCGGGCCCTCTTCACGCGCGGGATGCGCGTTTCGATCAACTCAAAAAAGACCTGCACATCACGCTCGCCGTGCCCCCGCAGTCGGTGCAATCCGTGATCGGCTTGGCCGGAGACAGTTTGGCGATCGGCTCCAGCGCCGCTTTGCGCGGGGGGCACGACTCCAAAATCGCGCCCCAACGGATTTTCGACACGCCCCGGAGCGCCCAGTTCGGCTTTTCGCGTGCGCTCACGCAAATGGGGATGGCCGGAATCGATTGCGAGGAATGCACATTCGGGTATCGCTGGGCGCGGGCCCGGGCGTTTCCTCGTGAAAATATCTTTTTTGCCGCCCAAGGGGGCGCGCGCGTGGACGCCCTGGGCGAGCAGCTCGACCGGCTGGCGCTCCCGTTGGGGACGCTCCCGTCATTGATCCTGGTGTCCTTTACGGGCAATGACATTTGTTCCGTCCGCAACTTGACGCCGGATGGACGTGCGCTGTCGGAAGAAGGACTTCGCAAAAGCGACGAGGTGCGGGACACCTTGGTGCGTGAGCTGCGCTCGGGCATCGAACGAAATTCCGCCGAGGGCGCGCGGATCGTGATTCTGGGCGCGGCACCGGTTCTGGAGCTTTTGACGAATCCTTCGATTTTGAACCACGAGACGCCGGTGGCCGGCAAAGACGAGGCGGGGCGGGGGCGGACCTGCCGTGAGCTGCGGACGGGCGCTTTCCCGCTGCTGAATCAAATGTGTCCGCTGATCCTGAATACCCGGCCCGAGGACCGCGCCAAACTCGCTTTGATCGGTGAGCTGTACGCGGCGGTGGTCGCCGGCCAGAAGGCCGCGGTCGACGTGCTACGTGCCGAGTTCGCGGCCCGCGGGGTGACGTTGGAATTTAACGATTCTTTTCGCGACGTGAAATTCGCGGAAGGGGACGTCTCGGACGACTGCTTCCACCCCTCCGCAGAGGGACACCGCCGCCTTTTTGAAATGTTGAAGCTTGATTACTGACCGGCGGGTTTGCGTTTTTGCATTTCGATCAGCAGCTTGACCTGCTCGGCGAGCTCGCGGTTCTGCTCTTCCAGACGGTCCATACGCGATTTCAGATCTTGGTTCTCTTGTTTGAGCGCGTTGACATCTTCTTTCACGACCGTGACTTCTTGATCCAGCTCTTGGATCGCCTTCAAGCTCCAGGGGATCAGGCCGACGTAGTTCACGCCCAACATATCGTTGTTCGGACTGATGCGACGAACCAGCTGGGGCACGATCTCTTGGACTTTTTGGGCGATCAAACCGAACTCGACTTTTTTGTCGGGATCGTTTTTCATCGTGTACGAATAAACGGGTAGGGCGCGGACGATGCGCAGACCGTCTTTCAGGGGCGTGATATTTTCCTTCAGGCGCCAGTCGGAAACGTCGGTGATGGTACCGGTGTACTGGATGTCGCCCACGACATCGAGGGTCGCGCCGGGAGACTGGGTTCCGATACCGACGTTGCCGCTCGCGGAGTCAATGACGAAGGGAACCGACCAACTCGAGCCGTTGTAGTATTGGAACTGCAGATCATTGCGGATGCTCGAGTTCGCGTGGTTGTTGCCGGCGGCCTCAATGCCCCAACCGTGCGTGTTCGCCGAGCCCAAGAGATTGTGACCGTTACGGGTCGTCAGAAACAGGCTGGCCCAGGCCGCCGAAGAGGTGCCGTTCAACCCGAGTTGGATATTCGAGTTGCTCGAGGCGTTCGGTGCCAGAGCATGGATCGTCGTGAGGGGGCTGTTCGTTCCAAAACCGACGTTGTTGTTGCTCGCGATGGTCATGGCGACGGTGTCTTCGATGGCGAACTGGATTTTGCCCGAGTTGTCATCGGTATCCGAGTTCAGCACCAACGCATTGTCGAGTACGCCCGAGATCGTGCGGTTGAAGACCTGACTCGAGGTGCCCGCAAGGCCGAGAAGTCCGGTGACGGTGTTGGTGTCCTGTCCCAGGAACAGCATCGGATTGTGATTTTCATTCGTGTTCGTCGGATCGGCGACGATCGCGAGCATGGCATCCCCGGTTTCGGTTTTCACGGCGAGATTCGCGTCGGAAACGTAAGCATCGGACTCCGATCCCACGACGAGGTCGTTCTTGTACCAAGAGTAGCCGTCCGCGTTCAAAACGACGTTATAAAGCGGGGAGCCGTCGGTGGAGTCTTTGCTGTGAACGGCCAGCCACGAGGTGTGACCGGGACCGTCGACGGTCATGACGGGACGGCCCGGCGAACGGACTTCCATTCCGACCGCGGCCTGCGCGGAACGGTAGATCAGCTTTTGCCCGCCGCCGGCAGAGGTCGCGTACAGGTATCCACCATCGTCTGCGGCCGCGTTCGCGCGGAAGTTCAAAGATCCCCGCAGGCGCTGGTCGCCGAAGACATCCAGCTGGGCGCCCGGATTCACGCCCGCGGTGCCCGCGATCGCGACCCATACGTTCGGATCGGTTTTGATGTCGACGCCGTTCGGAGTGAATTTCCATTGTGCGGCGGCTCCGGACACGCCCGTGGTGCCCAGGGTGAAGTCCTGCCAGCTGCCCGCTTGGAAACCCTCGAATTTCGAGTTCGTGGTGTTGTACCGGATCATCCCGTTGATTCCCGTCGGGCGGGCGGCATTGTTCGCGGCCGGAATCACGAGCGCGCTGTTCGAAGACGTCGTACCAACCAAATGCAAGATCCCCGAAGGCGCACTCGTGCCGATTCCGACGCGACCATCGGACCCGATGGTCATGCGGTCCACGGTGGCCGTGGCGTTGGTCGGAGTGGTACCGAAGATGAGGCGTCCGGGAGTGCTCGATGAGGTGTGATCGATGGTCGTCGTCGAGTAAACGCTCGCGCTGGTTCCCCAAGTGGTGCCGGTCGCCCAGCCGTTGAAGGTGAGGGCGCCGATGTACTGGCTTCCCAGCAGGCGGCCGGGCGCGCTGGCGGTCCCGTTGGCGTTGTCCAGCGCGAAAATCGAGTGACCCGAGGTTTGTCCGTTCAAATGGTTGCGGGCGACGATCGCCGGCCAGCGACCACTCGAAGAGGTTGTGTTCCGGACCATCAGCTCGAGGCTTTCATTGTTCCCCTCGACGTGGAATTTGGCGACGGGGCTGGTCGTTCCGATTCCGACGCTTCCGTTGAAATAGTTCCGATCGTTCGCACCGGTTTGGTAGATGCCGAACTGGTTGCCCGCGCCCGCCAGATCCTCGATGTAAAGCCCGTAAGAGTGGTTCAGGCCGGTATTGTTTCCACTGTTTCCGACGTGGAAGCCGATGTACTCCGTCGTGGTGCCGGCGTTGAGAGCCGGGTAGGCCGAGAAGCCGGTGACGCGGTCAACTGTGCCCGAGCCATTCACGAAAGTGACCGCTTGGGCGCCGATCAGACCGGACAAGGAGCCGGTTCCGGATTTGCTGGCCTCATGGAGGGTCGCGATGATTTCGCCGACGTTCCGGTTGTTGTTATTGTAGGTTTCAACGAAATGACCGATGAATTGCGCGCTCGCGGCGTTCGCGGTCGGGTTATACTCGGCGGTGGTCCGGAAGCTGTCGCCCCAGTTCGAGAACACATCCGTTCGCAGCGCGGAGAAGCGAGTGTTTTCGTTGCCGACGAAACCGAGCGGGCCGTAGGTCATGCGACCGTTATTGCTGAAGTTCATGCGTGTGGTCCCATTGGTACGGATCGCGAGAGGATGGTTATCGTTCGTACCGAGCGTTCCGGTCTGGCCGAACGAGTTTCCACCTTGAGCCCAGTTCAGTGAACCGCCGGAATTTGTGATCCATCCCAGATTGCCCGCGCCATCGGTCATCAGGAGCTGCCCGGATGTTCCGGTCGCGGCGGGCAGGGTGAGGGTGTAGTTCGCGGCCATGGCGTCCGCCGCGCGGAGCGAAACGCCGTTCGTACCATTGGCGGCGAGTTCGCGCAGTTGCAAGCGACCCGAGTTGCCGGCGCCAGCCGCGACGGGGCCCGCGATGATCTCGCCGCCCGTGACGTGCAGTTTGCCGTTCGGCGCGGAGGTGCCGATGCCGACGGTTCCCGCGAAGAAGTTGCGGTCGTTCGTGCCACCTTGATAGACGCCATATTGGTTCGTGCCGACCTGATCGTCGAGGTAGATGCCGTAAGATGTCGTGATGGTGGCGCCGCCGCTCAGGGCCGGCGTTCCGGCGTAAAGTCCGAAGTATGAGCCGACACTTCCGCCTGTGATTTCGGCGCCGGCGTCGAAAGCCGCCATGTCGCTCACGTTAGAACGGCTTTGGATGAGCGATTCGAATCCGCGAAGATATCCGATCGGGCCGGTTCCGGTGTCCCATGACGGATTCGAGAGCACGCCGATAATACGGTCGACGGATTGCGACGACTCCATGATCGGGCGTGCATGCAGAGAGATGAATTCCGACAGCGAGCTGGAGGTGTTGCTGACGTGGTTCGTGATCAGCATATTGCTCTTCCAGCCGTCGGCGGTGGTGTTGTGCACCGTGTGGAAGCGGTAAGTTTCGTTGAAGTACGCACTATTCGCGCCGACGAACATCGAGCCCGCCGACGTGATGGTCATCCGCGGCTGATTGTTCGTCTCGAGGACGAGAGATTGCGCGTCGTTCGTGCCGAGCGTTCCGGTCTGACCGAACGAGTTTCCACCTTGAGCCCAGTTCAACGTTCCGCCCGAGTTCGTCATCCACGAGAGATTTCCGGTCGCGTCGGTCGACAGAATCTGCCCGGAAGTTCCGGTCGCGGCGGGCAGGGTGAGCGTGTAATTCGCGGCCATCGCGTCGGACGCGCGGAGCGAAACGCCGTTCGTGCCGTTGGCGGCGAGTTCGCGGAGTTGGAGAACTCCGGCCAATCCTGCCGTGGTGCCCGCGGGACCGGCGATGATCTCGCCGCCGTTGACGTGCAGGCGTCCCGAAGGCGCGGTCGTGCCGATTCCGACGTTGCCACGGAAGAAGTGTTGGATATTGAAGCCAGTAATGGCGGTGACTTCATAGTAACTATTGCCGCCGCCGCCAATGGTGAAGCCTTCGTCGTCGTTTCCGCTCGTGGTGACGTCGATCGAACTTCCCGCGATGGACTTGGTGTACGTTCCCGTATCTTTCCCGATATTCCAGATGTTGGATGTAGCCCCTTCCAGTCCAATGAAGTGGCCGTCATCGAGAACGATATTTCCCGCGGCGACATTCAACTTGGCAATCGGACTCGCCGTCCCGATCCCCACGGAACCACCGGCGGTGATCGCCATACGTGTGGTGCCGTTGGTACGGATCGCGAGAGCATGGTTGTCATTCGTGCCGAGCGTTCCGGTCTGACCGAACGAGTTTCCGCCATGGGCCCAGTTCAGTGATCCGCCCGAGTTCGTCATCCAGCCCAGATTGCCCGCGCCATCGGTCATCAGGAGTTGCCCGGAGATTCCCGTCGCGGCGGGCAGGGTGAGGGTGTAGTTCGCGGCCATGGCGTCCGCCGCGCGGAGCGAAACACCGTTCGTGCCATTGGCGGCGAGCTCGCGGAGTTGTAAACGTCCCGAGTTGCCGGCGCCGGCCGCGAGAGGGCCCGCGATGATTTCGCCGCCCGCGATGTGCAGGGCTCCCGACGGCGCGGCGGTGCCGATACCGACGTTGCCACCGTTGAAGATCGCGGCGTAGTTGTTCGTTGCGCCCGTTGTCGCGTTCACGTTCAAGCCATAGCTGTTCGTGATCCCCGAAACGGCCGTGCTGCGGACCAAGAGGCCCGACGAGTTCGTGATCGTCGCGTTCGTGCCCGCGCGCGGGGGACCTTCGACCGCGACGGCGGCCGCGTTCGTGATGACTCCGCCGGCCGATCCGAAGGCATGGGTCGAAGGAATGACGTTGAACTCACGTTGCAGCGCGATCGCCGTGTTGCCCGAGTGGACGCGGTTTCCGGCCAGATCGAACTGAACCAAGGGCGCCTCGTTGCCGGCGGGAATGGCCGTACCGGCAGTGATGTTGAGGCGGAACAGCGGGTTCACGGAGTTGTCGGTCGCGGCGCTTCTCCAGATGTTGAACGTGCTATCGCCCATTTGGGCGGACACGCTGCCCAGGCCCTGTTCGAGGTAGAAACGGCCGTTGCCTTTCGGGAAGAGGTAAAGATCTTCGTTCGTCGCGCTCGACGTCACCGTCATTTCCACGCCGGCGCCCGCGCTGTCCGAGATGATTTGGATCCCGTTCGCTGAGTTCGCTTTGCTTGCATTCACCGAGAACGCCGGATTCGTGGCGCCGCTCGCGCCGACCGCGAAGGCGAGTGTCGCATTCGAAGTGAACGCCGCCGCGCCGGTCGCTGAAATGGACATGCGCGGGATATTGTTCGTTTCCAGGATCAGGCCGTTATTGTCGTTGGTGCCGAGCGTTCCGGTTTGGCCGAACGAGTTGCCGCCTTGGACCCAACCCAATGTTCCGCCCGGGTTCGTCGCCCACGACAAGTTGCCCGAAGCATCGGTTGCGAGGAACTGTCCGCTTGCGCCCGTCGCGGCGGGAAGCGTGAGCGCGTAGTTCGCGCCGAGAGCGTCCGGTGCGCGGAGAGAGACGCCGTTCGTTCCGTTCACCGCGAGTTCGCGCAGCTGCAAGCTTCCCGCGTTGCCGGCGCCCGTGGCGATGGGACCGATGATCGCTTCGCCACCTTCGATGTGTAGACGGCCCGAAGGCGCGGTCGTGCCAATACCCACTTGGCCGGCGTCGGTGATCCGCATTCTCTCGAGAGGCGTGGTCGTATGGCCCGTCGAGAACTTGATGGGGCGGTTGTTCGTCATCGTCGCGATATGCAAGCCGTTGTTCGCCGAGGATGAGAGGTAACCTTCATTCGGTTGCAACCACGTCGGCAAATAACCCGACGATGTGATACCGACCGAGGTCCGCATGGCGCCATCGTTCGCGGCTTGGAAATGTGTATGGGCGAGCGTTCCGGTGCTGGTGTTCGTCAGCACGACGTTCATGCCCGAGCCATTGTTCGATCCCGAGATCGCCAGGATGTTCGAGGGATTGTTGACGCCGATTCCCAGGTTTCCACCCGCGGTCAGGCGCATCTTTTCGTTGAAGCCGATCGCATTGTCCCAAGTCGTCGTACCTGAATTGTGCTGAGTATAGAACAAGAGGTCGCCGGCGTTCGTTCCGGTGCGTACGGCACCCACGGCCGCGCGACGGACGCCGTCGTCAGTGAACGCCAGGAAGGGACCGCCGCCCGTATTGTCTCCGGTACGCTCCAGATTCATGAAGACGTCACCGACGCCCGCCGTATTGTAGGGGCGTGAAATATGAAGGGGCGCGTTTGGCGTTGCGGTGCCGATCCCGATGGATCCTCCCGCGGTGATCGTCATGCGGGTGGTGCCCGCCGTGCGAATCGCGAGCGCCTGCGCGTCGTTCGTGCCGAGAGTTCCGGTGACGCCGAACGAGTTTCCGCCGTGAACCCAACCCAAAGTTCCACCGGGATTTGTCGCCCACGACAGATTTCCGGCGGAGTCCGTCGACAGGAACTGACCGTTCGTGCCGGTCGCGGCGGGCAGGGTGAGCGTATAGTTCGCGGTGAGCGCGTCGGGGGCGCGCAGCGAGACGCCGTTCGTGCCATTGGCCGTAAGTTCGCGCAATTGTAAGCGGCCGGAGTTTCCCGATCCCGCGGCGAGAGGGCCCGCGATGATTTCACCGCCGGCGACGTGCAGACGTCCCGACGGGGCATTGGTTCCGATACCGACGTCCCCCGCCGAACTGACCCACAGACGGGCGACCGCATTCGTATCGTCGTAAATTTCAAATGCCCCACCCGTAAACAGAAGCGAGTTTCTTGGCGCGGGGGAAGCACCGGAGTCATGGAAGAAGGCCAGTGACTGGGCTCCGCCATTTGAGCCCATAATCGAAACCGTGTCGTTGCCGGTCACGACATGAAATTTTTCGGACGGCGTAGTGGTGCCGATGCCGACCGATCCGCCGGCCGTGACCGTCATGCGCGTGGTGCCTGCGGTGCGAACCGCGAGCGCCTGCGCGTCGTTCGTGCCGAGAGTGCCGGTCACGCCGAACGAGTTGCCGCCTTGGACCCAGCCGAGAGTTCCGCCGGGATTTGTCGCCCACGAGAGGTTGCCGCTCGCATCGGTCGCGAGGAACTGTCCGCTCGATCCGGTCGCAGCGGGCAGGGTGAGCGTATAACTTGCCGCCAGCGCGTTCGGAACCCGCAGTGAAACCGCGTCGGTCCCGTTCCCTGAAGCTTCGCGGATCATGAGCGCCGCACCCGTCGTAGCACTCAGCGGTCCCAGGATCATGTCACCGCCCGCGACGTGCAGACGTCCCGAGGGGGCGAGCGTACCGATCCCGACTTGTCCCGTGCTCGAAATCAGAACACGTCCCGTGTTCGCGGTCGCAAACAAGATCCGTCCCGCGGCATCGTAGTTGCGGATATCCAGTTGGGCGGCGCCGGTTTGGATCTGCGCAAGACCGCCACCCGCCGTGCTGTACGCGGAAACGTTCAGCGCCGCCGCATTCGACTCGACGGTGAAGTTCGCTTTCGCCGAAGCTCCGGCGTTGGTGTTCAGAATACGCATGTCCAAGCTGTTGTTCATGGACGTGTTCATGTCGAATGCCGCGCCCGGTGGCGCCGTACCGATCCCGATCGAGCCACCGGCGGTGAACGTCATGCGGGTGGTGCCGGCGGTGCGGATCGCGAGATCTTGCGCGTCGTTGGTGCCGAGAGTTCCGGTGACGCCGAACGAGTTGCCGCCATGGACCCAACCCAAAGTTCCACCGGGATTTGTCGCCCACGACAGATTACCGGCAGCGTCAGTCGACAGGAATTGTCCCGTCGAGCCGGTCGCCGCAGGAAGAGTCAAAGTATAGTTCGCCGCGAGCGCATCGGGCGCACGCAGTGAAACGCCGTTGGTACCGTTCGCCGCGAGTTCGCGGAATTGCAGACTTCCGGCGTTGCCGGTGCCAGCCGCGACGGGACCCAGGATCGCTTCGCCGCCTTGGATATGCAGTCGTCCCGACGGCGCGTTCGTACCCAGCCCCATATTGCCGCTGGCGTTCAGGCGCATGGCCTCGGCGCCGTTCGCGCGGAACCACAAGGTGTTGATCGCGTGGTCATAGGAAAGTCCACCGGCGAAATTCGTGCTCGGAGAACTGAACTTCACCGCCGAGCCGCCCATCGTTCCCGAAACGACGTTGATCGCGTTCGAGTTGGTCGGCGCGCTGGTGGCGCTTAAGATCAAGAAGTCATCCGCAATGAAAGCGGGATTCGTGGAGCCATTCACCTGGACGTGGAGCTTACCGGACGGCGCGGTCGTGCCGACGCCGATATCGCCCGTTGCACCGATGTTCAGGCGCGTGGTGCCGTTCGTGCGGATCGCGAGGGCTTGCGCGTCGTTGGTACCGAGGGTTCCGGTCGCGCCGAAGGCGTTGCCGCCTTGGACCCAGCCGAGGGTTCCGCCCGAAGTCGAGATCGTGATCGAGCCCGCTTGATTCGCGACGGTGACGCCGGGACCGCCGACGAGATTTCCGATTGCGAAGCCGCCGGTGCCGTTCCCGATCAACAATTGACCGGTGGAGGCCAGCGAACCGTCAAGTCCCGTACCGCCGCGTTCGACGGCGAGGATGCCGGTGTAAATATCCGAAGCGGCGAGATTACGGAAGACGGGTGCACCCGATGCGCCGGTCGGTGCGGCGAAGACCTGCGCGATGCCTTGCGTGCCGAGCGAGATCTGGAACGTACCCGCGCCCGTGATCGGGCCACCGGTCACGTTGAAGATCGACGTCGGCGCTTCCAGACCCACGTTCGTGACCGAACCCGAAATGGTGCCGGCCGAAGTTTGGATGTTCATCCACAGGCCGGCCTCGTAGACTTCGTACTTACCAAGAGTCGTATTGTAACGGAGCATCCCCGCGACGGGAGCGGCGGGCCGAGCGCCGCTGGTGTCGCGCGGAAGCACGAGGGCCGATTGATCGCCGACTCCGCGCAGATCGAGGATCGCTGAATTCGAAACGCCGTTCGTGCCCAAAATCATACGGCCGTCGGCCATCAAGTACATGCGGTCGACATTGTTCGTTGAGAACCACATTGAATCGCTGGCGTGATTGTAGCCGACGCGCCCGTTGTGGCCGTTCGTCCCATTCGTGAAGATGAGCTGTCCGATATCCGCGGATGAGGATTTCAGGACGATGTTCGCGTTCCGGTTGATGGACTCCAAAAGGATTTCGGAGTTACTCGCGACATCGCCCGTATTCGCGTTGTTGTAGATGTGCAGCACGCGGCCCGAGTTCGTGTCCGGAGTTGTCGTGCCGATCCCCACGAGACCCGTCGATGTGATCGTCATCGCGGTCGTGCCGTTCGTGCGCAGCGCGAGAGGGAAGGCGTCGTTCGTCCCGAGGGTTCCGGTCGCACCAAAGGCGTTGCCACCTTGGACCCAGCCGAGCGTTCCGCCCGAAGTCGAGATCGTGATCGAACCCGATTGATTCGCGACGGTCACGCCGGGACCGCCGACGAGGTTTCCGATTGCAAAACCGCCGGTGCCATTGCCGATCAAGAGTTGACCGGTCGTCGCGGCCGATCCATCCAGACCGATCCCGCCGCGTTCGACGGGGAGGATGCCACTGTAGATATCCGAAGCGTCGAGATGACGGAACAAGGGAGCGCCCGTGCTGCCCGTGGGGGCCGCAAAAACCTGGGCGATGCCCTGCGTGCCGAAGCCCAAAGAAATCGTACCCGCACCCGTCAAAGGAGCGCCGGTGATCGTGAAGACCGAGGTCGGGGCTTCGAAGCCCACGTGGGTGACCGCGCCGCTGGCGAGCGGATCCAGCGAAATGCCGATCGTGCCTGACTGGTTCTCGATCAGGACGCCGGACGAACCGACGAGGTTACCGAGAGCAAAGCCGCCGGTGCCATTGCCGATCAAGAGCTGACCGGTCGTCGCGACGGATCCATCCAGACCGCTTCCGCCGCGCTCAACGGGGAGGATTCCGGAATAAATATCCGAGGCCGCCAAGTTGCGGAATGCGGGCGCACCCGAGGCTCCGGTCGGTGCGGCGAAGACCTGCGCGATACCTTGCGTGCCGAGCGAGATCTGGAACGTACCCGCGCCCGTGACGGGACCGCCGCTGACGTTGAAGATCGATGTCGGCGCTTCGAGACCCACGTTCGTGACCGAGCCCGAAACGGTTCCGGTCGACGTTTGGATGTTGGTCCACTGCGAATCTTGATAGACTTCGTAACGGGCGAGGTCCGTATTGTAGCGGATCATCCCCGGCACGCCGGTCGCGGGGCGGTTCGCGGTGTTGTCGCGCGGAACGACGATGGCGCTCGAACCGGGGCCTTGACCGTTGAAGGTCACGAGCGCACCGGTCACCGACGAAGCACCACCGAAAACGGCGGTCGTGTCGAAGTTTGCCGCGCCTTCAAAGTGCGAGGTGCCGCGCACATCGAAGAACGCATTCGGCGTCGCGGTACCGAAACCGAACGAGCCACCCGAAGTGATCGTCATGCGGTCTTGCGCATTCGAACGCAAAATCAACGGGAAGTTGTCGTTCGTTCCGAGGGAACCGGCTTGCCCGAAAGCGTTTCCGCCTTGGACCCAACCCAGGGTTCCCGCCGTGGTCGAAACCGTGATCGAACCCGATTGATTCGTGATCGAAACGCCGGGGCCGCCGACGAGGTTTCCGAGCGCGAAGCCGCCGGTGCCATTGCCGATCAAAAGCTGACCCGTCGAAGCGAGCGATCCGTCCAGCCCAATCCCGCCGCGCTCGACGGGGAGGATGCCGCTGTAGATATCCGATGCGTCGAGATTCCGGAAGAGGGGCGCGCCGGTGCTTCCGGTCGGTGCGGCAAAGACTTGCGCGATGCCCTGGGTGCCGAAGCCCAAAGAAATCGTACCCGCGCCCGTCAAAGGGGCGCCAGTGATCGTGAAGACCGAAGTCGGGGCTTCAAAGCCCACGTGAGTCACCGCACCGCTCGCGAGCGGATCAAGCGAGATGCCGATCGTTCCCGATTGGTTATCGATCAGAACACCCGACGAACCGACGAGGTTCCCGAGAGCGAAGCCGCCGGTGCCGTTGCCGATCAAGAGTTGACCCGTGGAAGCGAGCGAACCGTCGAGACCGATCCCGCCGCGCTCGACCGCGAGAATCCCACTATAAATATCGGAAGCATCGAGGTTACGGAAGCTGGGTGCTCCCGCGCCGCCGGTGGGCGCCGCGAACACTTGCGCAATGCCTTGCGTACCGAGCGAGATCTGGAAGGTTCCGGCGCCGGTGACCGGGCCACCGCTGACGTTGAAGATCGACGTCGGCGCTTCAAGGCCTACGTTGGTCACCGAGCCTGAGATCGTGCCGGTGGAGGTCTGGATATTCATCCACTGCGAATCTTGGTAAACTTCGTAGCGCGCGAGATCCGTGTTGTAACGGATCATGCCCGGAACGCCGGTCGCGGGACGGTTGGCGCTGTTGTCACGGGGAACGACGATCGAGCTCGAACCCGGTCCCTGGCCGTTGAAGGTGACGAGCGCCCCCGTGACCGACGAAGCCCCACCGAAGGTGGCCGTGGCATCGAAATTCGCCGCGCCTTCGAAGTGCGAAGTTCCGCGCACATCGAAGAACGCATTTGGCGTCGCGGTGCCAAAGCCGAATGAACCACCTGACGTGATGGTCATGCGGTCTTGCGCGTTCGAGCGCAAGATGAGCGGGAAGTTGTCGTTCGTACCGAGCGATCCGGCCTGACCGAAGATGTTGCCACCTTGGACCCAGCCGAGCGTTCCCGAAGTTGTCGAGACCGTGATCGAACCGGATTGGTTGGTGATCGCCACGCCGGGACCGCCGACGAGATTTCCGAGCGCGAAACCGCCGGTCCCGTCTCCGATC
This sequence comes from Pseudobdellovibrionaceae bacterium, assembly GCA_019637875.1. Classification (NCBI taxonomy): domain Bacteria; kingdom Pseudomonadati; phylum Bdellovibrionota; class Bdellovibrionia; order Bdellovibrionales; family Pseudobdellovibrionaceae; species Pseudobdellovibrionaceae bacterium. The sequence goes on from JAHBUW010000019.1 coordinate 52,769, forward strand.
AGAAGTTGACCCGTCGAAGCGGCCGATCCGTCCAGGCCAATCCCGCCGCGTTCGACGGGGAGGATGCCGCTATAGATATCCGATGCATCGAGATGACGGAAAAGAGGTGCACCCGAACCACCCGTGGGCGCCGCGAAGACTTGCGCAATACCTTGCGTGCCGAAACCCAAAGCGATGGTGCCCGCGCCGGTCAAAGGAGCGCCGGTAATGGTGAAGACCGATGTGGGGGCTTCAAAGCCCACGTGCGTGACCGCGCCACTCGCGAGCGGATCAAGCGAGATGCCGATCGTTCCCGATTGGTTGTCGATCAGAACACCCGAAGAACCGACGAGGTTTCCGAGCGCGAAGCCACCGGTGCCGTCTCCGATCAAGAGTTGACCGGTCGACGCGAGCGATCCATCCAGGCCGATCCCGCCGCGCTGAACGGGCAGGATGCCGCTGTAAATATCCGACGCATCAAGATTACGGAACGACGGCGCACCTGCGCCACCCGTGGGCGCGGCGAAGACTTGCGCGATGCCTTGAGTGCCGAGCGAGATCTGGAACGTGCCGGCGCCCGTGACGGGACCGCCGCTGACGTTAAAGATCGAGGTCGGCGCTTCGAGGCCCACATTCGTGACCGAGCCCGAGATCGTGCCGGTGGAGGTCTGGATGTTCATCCACTGCGAGTCTTGATAAACTTCGTAGCGCGCGAGATCCGTGTTGTAACGGATCATCCCGGGAACACCCGTCGCCGGGCGGTTGGCGGTATCGTCACGGGGAACGACGATGGCGCTTGAGCCGGGACCTTGACCGTTGAAAGTGGCCAGCGCGCCGGTCACGCCGCTTCCTCCGCCAAAGACGTTGGTTCCCGAGAAGTGCGCATCGCCGCGCACGTCGAAGAACGCGCCGGGAGTCGCGGTGCCGAAACCGAACGAACCACCCGACGTGATGGTCATGCGGTCCTGCGCGTTCGAGCGTAAGATGAGCGGGAAGTTGTCGTTCGTGCCGAGGGAGCCGGCTTGACCGAAGATGTTGCCACCTTGAACCCAGCCGAGTGTTCCCGAAGTCGTCGAGACCGTGATCGAGCCCGATTGATTCGTGATCGCGACGCCGGGTCCGCCGACGAGATGGCCAAGAGCAAATCCAGCAGAGCCGTCACCGATCAGAAGTTGACCCGTCGAAGCGGCCGATCCATCCAGACCGATCCCGCCGCGTTCGACGGGGAGGATGCCACTATAAATGTCGGAGGCATCAAGGTTACGGAAAAGAGGAGCGCCGGTACTTCCGGTCGGCGCGGCAAAAACCTGGGCGATGCCTTGCGTACCGAAGCCCAAAGAAATCGTACCCGCGCCCGTCAAAGGCGCGCCGGTGATCGTGAAGACCGAAGTCGGCGCTTCGAAGCCGACATGTGTGACCGCACCACTCGCGAGCGGATCCAGCGAAATCCCGATCGTGCCCGATTGGTTTTCAACGATCACTCCCGAAGAGCCGACCAGATGTCCCAGCGCGAAACCGCCGGTGCCGTTGCCGATCAACAGCTGGCCGGTCGACGCGAGCGATCCATCCAGCCCGATCCCGCCGCGCTCGACGGCGAGGATACCACTATAGATGTCCGACGCATCGAGATTACGGAAGCCGGGTGCGCCCGCGCCACCGGTGGGGGCCGCAAAAACTTGCGCGATACCTTGCGTACCCAAAGTGATTTGGAACGTGCCCGCACCCGTGATGGGTCCGCCGCTGACGTTGAAGATCGACGTCGGCGCTTCCAGACCTACGTTCGTGACCGAACCCGAGATCGTGCCGGTCGAGGTCTGAATATTCATCCACTGCGCGTCCTGGTAAACTTCGTAGCGACCGAGATCCGTATTGTAACGGATCATGCCCGGAACGCCCGTGGTGGGACGGTTGGCGCTGTTATCGCGCGGAACGACGATCGAGCTTGAGCCCGGTCCTTGGCCGTTGAAGGTCACGAGCGCACCGGTGACCGACGAAGCTCCGCCGAAAACCGCGGTCGCATCGAAGTTCGCCGCGCCCTCAAAGCGCGAATCGCCGCGGACATCAAAGAATGCATTCGGCGTCGCGGTACCGAAGCCGAACGAGCCACCCGAAGTGATGGTCATGCGGTCCTGCGCGTTCGAGCGCAAGATGAGAGGGAAGTTGTCGTTCGTGCCGAGCGAGCCCGCTTGGCCGAAGGCGTTGCCACCTTGCACCCAACCCAAAGTTCCTGTCGTGGTCGAGACCGTGATCGAACCGGATTGGTTGGTGATCGCCACGCCGGGACCACCGACGAGGTTTCCGAGCGCGAAGCCACCGGTGCCGTCGCCGATCAAGAGCTGACCCGTCGAGGCCGCCGATCCATCCAGGCCGATCCCGCCGCGTTCGACCGGAAGAATGCCACTATAGATATCCGAAGCATCCAGATTACGGAAGAGCGGCGCACCGGCTCCGCCCGTGGGCGCGGCGAAGACCTGCGCGACGCCCTGAGTGCCGAAGCCCAAAGCGATGGTGCCCGCGCCCGTCAAAGGTGCGCCGGTGATGGTGAAGACCGAAGTCGGCGCTTCGAAGCCGACGTGAGTCACCGCGCCGCTTGCGAGCGGGTCGAGGGAGATGCCGATCGTTCCGGATTGATTGTCGACGATCACGCCCGACGAACCGACGATGTTCCCCAGCGCGAAACCGCCGGTGCCGTTACCGATCAAGAGTTGACCCGTGGACGCCAGCGAGCCGTCGAGCCCGATCCCGCCGCGTTCGACGGCCAGGATCCCGCTATACATATCCGATGCATCCAAATTACGGAAAGAGGGGACACCCGCGCCACCCGTGGGGGCCGCGAAAATCTGCGCGATGCCTTGCGTACCTAAGGTCAAAGAAATGGTGCCGGCCCCAGTCAGCGGTGCGCCCATAACATCGAAGATCGAAGGCGCTTGGAAGCCGACATGAGTGACCGCGCCGCTGGCGTTGGGGTCGAATTGGATGCCGATTGATCCGCTTTGATTGTGGATGATCACACCTGAAGAGCCATACAGATTTCCGAGGGCGAAGCCGCCGGTGCCGTCACCGATGAGCAGCTGACCTGTCGTCGCCACCGAGCCATCCAGACCGGTTCCGCCACGCTCCACGCCCAAAGTTCCGGTCGTGATCTTCGCGGCATCCAGATCCGGAATACGTGCGATATCGAAAGTGCCCGAGGTGATTTTCGCCGCGTCCAAATCGGGGATGCGGGCGATATCAAAAGTTCCAGAGGTGATCTTCGCGGCATCCAGGTCCGGAATGCGCGCGATATCGAAGGTGCCGGTCGTGATCTTCGAAGCGTCCAGATCAGGAATATCGGATGCATCCATCGGGCGGAAGAGCGGGATGCCCGTGGTTCCGGTTGCGCCCGTGGGCGCGGCGAAGATGTAACCGACGTTTTGCGCTTGGAACGAAACCTCGAAGCTTCCGTTGGACGTCACCGGTCCACCCAGAACTTCGAAGACGTCGTTGGGCATTTGCAGATCCACCGAAGTCACCGCGCCGCTGTTTTTCGCTTCGCAGTTCCAACCCAGGGTCAGATCCCACACGAGAACTTCGCCGGGTGAACAGGATTTACCTTCAAAGCGTGAAGCCATGCTGTTGTAAACGGGAAGTTCGCCGTTATTGAAAACACCGTTCCCAAGTCCGCCGTTCACGACGCCCAAAGTGCCGATGAGCTTCGAAACGTTCAGGCTGGTGATATCGTCGTCAACCAGAGTACGGAAAAGCGGTTGACCGGTCCCGCCCGTCGGCGCGGCCAGAACGCCCGAGCTCGCATCGGCGAAGCCGATCGAAATCGTGCCGCGATCGGTGATGGGGCCACCGGAAACGGCGATCACGCCGCTCGAAGATGAAACGGCGTCGACTAAATTCACCGCGGCGAGGGTGCCGAGGGTCGTCGAGATCTGCGTGTCCACGTAGTTTTTGGTCGCGGCGTCTTGCAGGTCGATGGGATCCATCAAACCTTTGAAAAGTTTCGCGCCAAAGTCGACCTGCGGAGCTTCCGCGAGGTTATAAAGAATCGAAAATCCCATCGTCGAGAACGAGCGTGTCGGCTCGTGCGCGCCCACGGGGTTGACTTTCATCAGGTAGGGGGCCGAGTAGCCGCCGATCATCTCGGCGTTCGTGGCTTGGATCGCGAACGGCACCGCTTTGATCGGTCCGTCGAACGTGCGGACCGCGTTCGCACCGTCGAACATCGTGACGACCATCACGCGGTCGTCGGTCGCGGTCGGCGTGTAGGTCGTGCCGTCATCGCAAGTCAGGCCCGTCAGCGCCAGCGCGGATTCGTTCAAGAACACGTTCGTGAAGGTGGCCGAGCCACCGGCATTTCCGCCCGAGAGACGTTTCGAAGCGTCACCCGCTTCTACCGCGAACGCGCCCTTCTGGAAGAAGACGTCTTTCTCTTCGCCCCACAGCAAGCAACGCTTGGGATCGGGAGAGTAGATTTTAATCTGCACTTTGAACGTGCCTTCGAGCGGCGTTCCATCGGGGCGAAGCACGCGTCCCTGGTAGACAAGTTTGCGATTGTTCGCATGCGCGATCGACGCGAAACCGGCGAGGGTCGCGGAGATCATCAAGGCCAGAAGGAATGGCTTCAGCATGCGGTTCAGTGGGTGCCCCTTCAAAAAACAAATGCGAACAAAAGTTCGTAAGTTGTTTTCGGCATTCTCGAGTCATTTCATGAGTTAAGAACGTATATTCTCGACTTGAGGCGGTTCCGGAAGTCGACTGGACCTGAGGACGAAAGAAGGGCTTTTTGGCGAAGTTGTGGACGAACAAAGTGTCTCGAAACGAAAAAGCCCGGCTTTTGGCCGGGCTTCCTGACGTTCGTCCGCTTCTCAAGATGGGGCGGACGCTACTTTGGGTTTGTTAATCTTAGCGAACGCTTTGGGTGACGAAGACGCCTTCGAGTTCGTACTCGCCGCGCAGGTTCGAGTCGGTTTGAAAACGAATTTGCGGACGGGCGCGGGGCGCGATGACGGTGACGATCTCGCCTTCGATGCGATCGCGTTTGAGTGAGGTATTTTTCGAATGGCTATTCGAAAGTTGGCCGACGAATTTACGCGTGGTCGCGCTGAAGTAAAGTGAAGCTTCCCCTCCGTGTATTTCTTCTTTAATGTGGACAGGGATGGCGGCGCCTTTAAAGGAAACCTACAACCGGGTCTCGACGGACTCCGTGAAAAAACACACGGGGAAGGATTGGTCCGCGTGGTTCGCGCTTTTGGAAAAACGCGGCGCCTCATCCTTCACGCACCAAGAGATCGTCGCCTATCTCGCGCAAAAGCAGAAGCTCACCCCGTGGTGGCAACAGGTCGTCGCGGTGGGTTTTGAAATTCACGCGGGCCTTCGTGTCGAAGGGCGAAATCTCAAAGGATCATGGAGCGCGACGATCTCCAAAGCGCTGTGGCGTCCGCAGCGGGAAGTTTGGGACTACATGATGAGCGAAGAGGGGCTCGCGGACTGGCTCGAACCTCTCGAAGGACTGCGTTTGGTGAAGGGCGCGACGTTCGAAGCGCCGGACGGAATTTTCGGAGAGGTGCGTAGTTTCCTGGCGCCCCAACGTTTGCGTTTGCGGTTTCAAGATGCCGAAATTCCGAAGCCTTGGACCCTGCAAGTTTGGGTGATCGCGCGGCCCCAAGGTCGTTCGATCGTCGTGTTCACGCCCGAGGGTCTATCGAGCGCGCGTGAGCGGCAAAAGCAACGTGAACAGTGGCGCGCGGCCGTCGAACGTCTCGCCACGAAACTCCCGCCAATAACAAAGACGAAGAAATCGCTCCAATCTGAGAAACCCCCTCGCGGAAAACGGCGGCCCTCCGTAAAGTAAAGGGATGGGGAATTGGGGTCGTTTCGTCTTCGTTTTCGTTCTGTCGCTCGCGACGGCGGTTCTGATGCAGAACTGCAAACCCGTTCTTCAACTCAAAGACATCTCGATCGAAGCTGATTCTAAATCTCTCGCGCAACTGGGTTTTGGCGGCGAAGGTTACGAAGGCAAGATCTACCTCGCGCTCGCGAACCAGTCCTGCGCGGATTCCACCAAAGTCGATGCGCGGATCGAAGTGCGTGAGGGCACGGCCCAGTATCTGCGCCGTGACTGCCAAGATTTAGCGGTGCCCGAGACGCTCTCGGCGCTTCCGGATGCGACGGCCTTTCAATTCGAGCATGACTCGCGCCGGTTTGAACTGGAGTACGTGATCTCGGAAGGGGTCGGCGTGAAAACGAGCGGCGTGACGCTCGGAGCGTACGCGCCGGCACGTCGTGAATACGGTCTGGGCTCGACTTACGGTCTGCAGGCGGTACCGCTGGGCGCGAACCACATCCTGGTCGCGCAGGCGCATTTCCCCTCGGTGGAAACGCAAGGCGAAGTCGTCGGCTCGGTTCGTCTCTTCGAACGCCAAGGATTCAAACTCGTCGAAACCCACAAGCTGCAGGTCGATTTGCCGGGAGTCGACGTCGACTACGTCGATCCGCTCGTCAACTTCGCGCCGCTCGGTGAAAATCGCGCGGTGCTGTTCATGACCAGTTACAACGACTCCGGCAAGGGTTTGCAAACCCTGATCGTCGAACGCAGCGGCACGAAGATCGCGGCCGTGCGCGCGGGACCGTGGTTCCCGGCGACGGGGCGCGGGGTGAGCGGAACGCCGGTGGACGCCGGTCGCGTCGTGGTCGCTTACGAAAACGAAACGCAAGTCGAGTACCGCGTGCTCGACGCGCGCGATCCGGCGAAGGTGATCATGGGGGCGGCGCTGACGTCTCCGGCCGAGGCGCTTCCGCTCGCGAAAGGGGCGGCGCTCAACGTGCCGGCCTTCTTGGCGACCACGAATCCCCACGTCTTCCGCGTCGTGCGCGAGAACGAAGGGGTCGCGGGAACGTCGGGTCAGCTGGGACAATTCGAGCTGACCGTCGACGGCAATACCTTGACGGGACGTACGCCTTCCATTCTGGAAGTGGGAGCCGACGCCCGCTACCCCGTCGTCGTCGGAAGCGAGAAGAAGGGGATTCTCATCGCGCAGGTCGATCATGAGCACATCGATCAGGCGCTCGTGTGGACGCCGATCATCGACGGTCAAGTGCAAAGCCGTCGCTTCCTGTCCGAGGGCAACCAAACCGGCGAACCCGTGGGGCTCGTCTCGATGGCGGGAAGCCGCTCGCTGTTCGTGAACGACCTCGCGATTCTGCGTCTGCCCGAGATGGCGGACGATCGCATGTGGATGTTCGATCCCGTCGCGGGTCGCGTGCGTCCGATGAACCTCTACTTCAAACACAATTTTTCGATGGGAACGGGACGTCTGTTCTCGTCGGGACCTTTCATCGTCTACACCCATCAAGAGGCGGGGCAAGCGCGGATCGGCATGATCTCGGTCCCCGAAAATCTGGATGAGTAGCTACGCGCCCCAAGCCATCGAAGAGTTGATCCGTTTAGGGCGTCTGAAAGAGGCCGCCACGCTTTTGAAGCGCGTGGACGCGCGCGACGTTCCCCGTATGGAAAAGGTGAAATTCGCGAATCTCTGCCGCCGGACGGGTTTGATCGCGCTGGCGCTGAAAGCGCTCCGGCCGCGGATCTTCGATCCGAAATCCGGGGCGAAGCTCGCGGACGCGACGGGCGAAGAGCGGGCCGAGTACGCGATGCTCCTCATGCGTTTGGGCGCCGTACGCGAAGCCGCGCGGGATCTGACCGAAATCACGGACTACAAACCCGCGCCCCTGTACCGCGCCTTCGCGCGCATCACGACCTGGGACTACCGTCTGGCGCGTACGGATCTACGTGCGTACCTCGCTCAAGAGCTGGACGTTTACCAGCGCCGCATCGGTGAAATGAACCTGGCGGCGGCGGCCTACTACGCGGGTGATTTGGAAGAAGCGCACTTCGCCGTCCGCAGCGTGCTGCGAACCGCCGAGGGACGACTGCGCGCGAACGCGCTCGAGATGCATGCGCGCATTCTGCACGAGACCGGTGACGTCCCGCAGGCCGAAAAAGCCCTGACCGAGGCCGAAACTCTGCTGGCGGGATCCTCCAGCTACGATCAGCTATTTTTGGTTGGACTTCGCTCATACTTCACGGCGATGCGCACGGGGGAGACCGGCGCGATCGCGTCGTTCCGCGAAGAGGCGCGGGCGCGCGGACGTTTCGAAAGCGTGCGTGAGGCCGATGCGTTTGAGTTGCGCGTGCGTCCGGATCCGGAGTTGTTCGCCAATCTCTATTTCGGCACGCCCTATGTCGCCTTTCGCCGTTTGGTCGCGCAGCAAACGGGACTTCAGCCCGCCGATCGCGTTCACGTCTGGGGCACAGGGGAGAAGATCCTTGATCTGGATCCACTCGTCGGTTTACCGAGCGCGCTGGAGGGAAAGCTGGGGCTTTTGCTACGTGTTCTGGCCTCGGACCGATACCGGCCTTTCGCGGCGGGAACGCTGTTTCAAGAGCTCTATCCGAACGAATACTTCGATTTTCAAACGTCACCGGCGCGCGTGAAGCAACTCGTTTACCGTGTACGCGTGGAGCTGGCCCGCGACTTCCCGGAGCTTCAGATCGTGAACCGCGCCTCGCTCTTCACGTTAGAGATCTCTCCGGGCGTGCGTCTGCGTACGGCGCTTGAAGCCGATATCTCGACGGCCAACGGCGATTTTCTTTTCCAATTGCGCCACCACTTCGGCGATACGGAGTTCGGCGCCCGCGATCTCGAATCCAAATTGGGCTTGTCCTCCGCGCAGCTGCGCCGCCGTCTGACTGAGGCCTTGGCCAGCGGCGAACTCGAACGCTTCGGCGCCGGCCCGGCGACCCGCTACGCGCTCTCCTTGACGGCGCGGGTGGTTCCGACCCGCTTCAAATCCGCAGCGTAGGCGCGGCGGACGTTTCTTCGCGGCGGGCTCCGCCACCTTCACATGAAATGACCGAGTGTTCGCGCTCCGAACGGGGGGCGGGTTTGTCGGTGCGTCGGGGTTCGGGGCTATTCTCGGGGTGAGCCTTTCGCTTGCGGCGACCGTTTCTTTGGAATTCGTAGGGGCTTGGCTGGCTGGCTGGCTGGCTGGCTGGCGGCGCGTGCCTCAGGCCGCCGGCTTCGCCGTGCGCAGGAAAATGGCGATGTATTCGGCCGAGGCGACCGCGTACTGATGCTGCGGCCCGTGCCCGGCGCTCGGGAAGGTCAGCAGCTGCAGGTTCGGGATCTGCTGGTTCAGCGCGTACCAGTTCTCGACCGGGAAGATGATGTCGTGGTCGCCGCCGATGTGCAGCATCGGGATCGACGTGGTCTTCAGCCCTTCGAGCACGGCCTCGGACGGGAAGACCGGATTGCGCGGTCCGCCGCTGATCCATTCGCGCGCCCACAGGCCGTCGACCTTCGGCCCCGGATCGCGGCGCGCCGCCATGCGCTGCAGCGAGGCCGCCGATTCGGCGCGCGAGTTCGGGGACTGCGGCTCGAAGAACAGCACGACGTTGTCCTCGGCCGTGTTGAATTCCTTGCCGGCGGTCTCGAAGAACAGCGGTTCGGCG
>JAHBUW010000020.1 GCA_019637875.1 Pseudobdellovibrionaceae bacterium
CCGCTCTCAGAAGGACTGTGCTGTGGTTTCGATCCGGAGATCCCTGTTAGGTGTACACCCAGGAAGTAACTCGGCCCAACACAGCCCATCTCAAAGCGCCCTCTCGTGGACCCCGGGCCAGGGATAGCAAATGCTGCCGGAGGCGCGCACTCCCACGGTTTTTGGTTTTTTCTACTCCTCCACCTCAATGCTGTGGCCCTCGGTAAAGAGCCGCTGCTTGTTCACTGTGTCCGTTTGCCAACTCGCGAACTGTTTCTCCGTTACGAAAGTCGGATCGAGCGACACATGGCCGTTCGGGTGAGTCGTAAGGACTTGGTAGGCTTTCACCTCATCCAGTGCATTGCGAGCGCGACTCCCCAGAGAAGACCCAGCGCGAAAGCAACCGCAGCGTACTCCGCCGCGATCTTCGCCTCTCGAATCTTGGTCTGACGGTCCAGGAAGTCGCGCATGGTTCTACTCAGCCACCAGCGCAGAGACTGTGCGGCGCTTACGGTCTTTTGACATATTCGAGGCGAAGATCATCTCGATGAGGTCGACTGCGTCTTTGACGGCTGCGTCGCCTTTAGCGGTGATGTTCACTGCTTGAATCTTTGCGGGCAGGGATGTGTCTTGAGCCTTCACTTGCCGGCGTTTACGCAGCTTGGGCGCGCCTGTCGACACGCGGTAGTTGTGCAGGAACGCGCGGTAGAGCTGAATCGTCCAATGGTTTCCACGCACCGTGAACATCCCTTCCCGATTGAGCACATCGACGATCGAGATCGGCTTCAGGCCCTTGTTATTTAGTTCTGTGATGCGGCGATAAATCGCTGCGCGCTTGTTCATGTTTCGTGCTTCTTTTCCTTCGTTCATCTTTCCTCCAGCCCCTCTCTGAGGCGTTTTCTCAGTTTGTATAGTCTCAGGGTGAACCTAGAGTGCTGCCCCAGGTGCCCCAGTCTTTGCTTCACTTTCAGTCGGGCTTCCGTTTCCGTGAGCCCTTTCACTTCGACGAGCCAAACAATGCGGTAAACAGCGAGCACCGTGTCTCGGGTCTTCACCGTCAGCATCTCTTTGAAGATGGCCTGTCTGGTCGCTTTCGAGTTCATCCGTTCACTCTTTTTTCTGCGAGGGAGCGGCCTTCCTGACTGCCTCCTCAATTGTCTTCACCCCGTATTTGTTCAGAATCTCTTGCAGCTGTGCTTCGGTTGCCGGGTTCCGTGCTTCTTCTTTGAAGTAGCGGTCGGCGTCCGTGTTTTTGATGGTCATGGCTGCGCTTCGAAACTCATCAGGAGTCGGCGGCCAGTTCCCCATGGTGTCGAGGAAGTGGTTCACCAGACGCTCGAATTGTTTGTCGTTCAGATCTCTGACCGCTTCTAGGTAACGAAGGAGTCTCGCTTTCACGAGGACCTTCGGTTGCACCTCTCCAAGTTTATTCATTCCCTCCAGAAACTTTTTCTCGCTCAGCATCTTGCCCTCTTAGTAACGATCGCAGCTCATCTTCAGTGACGAGTGCGGGATTGCTTTTCAGTGTCGCGGAGTACCTGTCCCAGCCGCGTTTAAACCAATTGTTGAAGTATTGGCCCCAGTTTTGTTTCGTCTTGTGCGGGTTCGCGAGGATGTAGTTCCGCGCGGCTTTCCATTCGTGTTGCAGATATTCAGGCGGGTAGGTGTCGGCCCACGACTGCATGAGTTCCTTCGAGATGTTGATCGCGATGGAAGGCGTCAGTTGGATCGGTTCGGTTACGACGAGCGCGCGAGAAGGCCTGGGCTTCTTCTTTGCCGCCTCGAGCTTTGCCACGCGTTCTTCAAGCTGCTTCACCTTCTCAGCCAGCATCTCGATCACGGACATACGATGTCCCTCGTTGCGAGCTCTGCTCCGACGCGATTACACACCTGAAGTTTGCGATAAACTTCGCGCAGGTGATGGCTCACAGTCTTAATGCTATCGTTCTGCCCGAGCGCGATGACCTTGATCGTCGTACCTTCATGGAGCGCCTTGCAGACGCGCGCCTGGTGAGGCGTCATCTGGTAGGTATCGCAGAGAGCTTTGATCTTGGGGCATGAGTCGTAGAGGGCCGTCGCGGCTCCGGGGCCAGCGAAGGTCATGTGGCCTCCCCATTGAGCGCTCTGATTAGCTCGTCGGCGTATTCGACAGCTTGTGCAGCGGCCACTGAAGCGTGTGTTCGCCCGCCGTCCTGCCAAAATCGAACAGTCGCCTGTAGTGCAGCAGCGGCGAAATACTCGCGCTTCGTTAAACCCTCATAGACAAAATCTACGGTTTCTTCAGTAAGTCGATCTGACGTTCTAACCGTTGTTGCGAAGGCACAGTCGTATGGATGTGTCGGCACGCTCATGCGTCCCCCCGAGGCTTCATCGGAAACGCGATGACACGGGCAGGGGCGGACTCGGGGTTACGATCAAGCAGAAGGCCGTCAACGAGGCCCTCAAGCTGCGTGATTCTACGGTCCTGATCTTGGATGTAGTTCTCAAGATTTGTAACGCGCGTGGCGAGTTTTACGATCAACTCGCGGTCGGTGTACTCGGTCAGTTCTATGCTCATCGCCCCACCTCTGCATTTGCCAAAATTTGACAAAAATGCGGTCAAATGGGGGTGCCTTAAGACGATAGCGTGCTTTTACGGGCGCCGAATCAACGCCGTGAAGTCACTGAAGATTTCCAAAATCTCTCTCGTCCCGTGGTGTTGTGTGCTTGATCCTGAAGGCGTTCAGGTAAATCTTATTTAAGTTCTCTCGGGGCAGGATCGTCAAGAAGTCGATACACTTGAAATCGGGATCATAAGCGGGTTCGCCGCCCAGATACGCCCCGGCCTTCAGATACGCGCGCGCGAGCGGGGGGATCATGGACTCGACCTTTTCGAGATCCTCCGCGGTGATCCCTTGCGAGAACTTCTCGATCCACAACTCCAGCTGCGGCATGGAATAACGCAGCGTGGGCGGGCACCAGTAGTTCGAATGGAAGCGGCCGTCGCGTTGGAAGTAATGATAAAGAAGGGCGGTTTCGCGGGCACTTTCGGTTTTGATGCTGGCGCAGCCGAACAGGATTTTCGAGTCCGTCGCCACCATGTATTCCGCGATTCCGCGCCACAGAAGCGAAATTACGAGGCCTTTGCGGAAATCCTGGTGGATGCAGGCACGCCCCAGTTCCAATTTCGCACCGGGTTCTTCCATCACGCGGCGAAGATTGAATTCTTGCGCCGAGTAGAAGTTCTGTGAGAACAGGCTGCAGTTGAGTCGGTAGGTGCCGATGATGCGCCCGGATTTTTTGTCGATGATCGCCAGGTGGTCGCAGATGAAGTCGTATTCGTCGACGTCGATCCCGGTGGGCTTCGACTTGCCGAGCATTTCGCGATGGAACACTTGGTAACGCAGGCGCAGCGCTTCGATGAGTTCGTCGGAGTTCGAAATCGTTTTCAAGATGAAGGGTCCTTTATCCGAGTGGATCTTCACCTTGGCTTGGAACTTGTGGATCTTGTTGCGACGAAGTTTCACGTAGTCGAGCATGGTCCCTCCTTGGGTCTTGAGCGAACAACCGCGTTTTCGTGACTTCATCTTATCGTCTGTTGCGACGACCTCGCCGTCAGATTCTGGTCATGGATTCTTTCAGTTTCTTAACGCAATACTGCAAATTCCATTGCCCGAACCTCGAAATGGGGTAAATTGCGAGCCAACATGAACGGAAAAGGATCGCTCTCTTGGTCGGACCGGATCGTTAAGTCTCTCGCGTCGCTGAAGCTCGCGGTTTTCGTGATATTGGCGCTCGCCACGATCACCGCCGTCGGCACTTTCGTCGAATCCAGTTACAATGCCCCCATCGCGAAGAAGTGGGTGTACGACACGTTGTGGATGTACGCCATCATGGGGCTTTTGTGCGTGAACTTGATCGCGGTCATGGTGGATCGTTGGCCGTGGAAACGCCGTCATATCGCTTTCGTGTCGGCGCATATCGGAATTTTGGTCCTTCTTTTCGGATCTTTTCTGACGTGGCGTTATGGTCTGGACGGAAGTTTGCGTGTCGGAATCGGTCAGTCGAATCGTTTCGTCACGCTTCCAGAAACGGACTTCAGTGTCTGGACTTCGTTCGACGGCGATCAGTTCGCGAAACTCATGGAAACACCGGTCGACTTCGACCGCCGCGATCCCAAAAAACATCCCGTCGAGATCGTGACGGATGCGGGACCGCTCAAGATCACGGCTTACCGTCCGTTTGTCGTGACCTCGCGTAAGGTCATTCCCAGCGACAATCCGCGTCTGGGGCCCGCGCTGCGGTTTCAAGTCGTCAATTCACGCGTGAATGTGATCGAGTGGCTCGTGCAAAAACGCGACGGCGACATCGTCGAGCACGACTTCGGGCCCGCGAAGGTCTTCTTCGGCGAGATTCCGCAGAATCGTCAGGATGCGAACGAAGTCTTCTTCAAGTTGCGGCCCGACGGGGCGCTTGATTATAAGGTCTTTTATAAAGACGAAGGACGAAAACCCCTGACCGGCGTGGTGAAAGAAGGCGACAACTTCAATCCGGGCTGGATGGATTTGGAGTTCCGAGTTTTGCGGGTTTTCGCGAAAGCCGAAGAGACTTGGGATTTTCAAGATCTCGATCGTCCGACCGAACTTTCGAACTCGGCCATCGAAGTTGATTTCCAAGGCAAGAAGCACTGGTTGCAGCTGAATGACACGCTCAAGATGTTCACCGATCGCGCCGTCTATATTGTGGCGTTCGGAAATCGTCGCGTGGATTTGGGCTTCGATGTTTTCCTGAAGAAGTTTGAAGTCGGTCGCTATCAGGGCACTATGCGGGCGGCCAGTTACGCGAGTTTGGTGGAAGTTCCGGGCGTGGGCGAGCAGATGATTTCGATGAACGAGCCGCTCAAACACATGGGCAAAACCGTTTATCAGGCGAGCTTTCAAGACGGTCCTGACGGTCAGCCCATCGCCTCGATTTTTTCGATCAACGACGATCCGGGACGTTGGATTAAGTATCTGGGAAGTCTGATCATCTCGTTCGGGGTGATTTGGCTCTTTTACGATAAACGCCGTAGCGCCCGTGCGATCGCCCCCACGACCATGAAAGAGGACTTCTGATGATTCGCCGAAATCTCCTCGCTCTGTTGACGCTTCTTTTCCCCCTTTTCGTTTTCGCGAGCCTGGCTCAGGCCTCCTCGCCGCTGGACCGGTTGCCGGTCCAAGAGGGCGGACGGATCAAACCCTACGACACCTTCGCGCGCGAACACCTGGCGCTGATCTACGGAAAGCAGTCCTTCGAGGAAAAGCCCGCGACCGAAATCGTGATGACCTGGATCCTGCAGCCGAAGGCGTGGGAGGAAAAACAGTTCTTCGAAATCCGTCACCACCTGGTGAAACGCGGTCTGAAATTGGAAGAGACGCGGATGCATTTTTCGCCGCAGGAGATTCTGTCGAGCGATCGCCTCAGCGTCGTCATGCGCGATCTGCAGGCCAAGCGCGAGACCAAAGAGAAGCTCGACCCTTACTTCCAAGCCATCCAACGGTTGGAAAATCAGCTCTTCACCTTCCGTGAAATTGCCAGCGGTCGGATGTTGCGGATCTTGCCGCCGAAAGAAGGCGAGACCTGGATCGCGCTGAACGAAATGCCGCAGCCCTTCCAAGACAAGTTCATGGAGATCACGAAGGAGTTCGTGGGAACCTTGAACCCTGAAGGCGATACGTCGGCCGCGCGGGCGGCGCTGAAGACCCACGTGGACGAGTTCATCGCGCTCGTCCAAGCGGAAAACCCCGCGCTCTTTCCGAGCATGACGAAGGTGGATACCGAGGTCAGCTACAACCGCGTGCATCCCTTCCGCTACGCTTACACCTCTTATCTGCTTGCGCTCGTGGCGATGGGCTTTTTCTGGATGTTCAAAAAACCCGGCTTCGTGACGGCGACCTGGGTGTTTTCGGTGATCGGGCTTTTGCTGCACATTTACGGCTTCGGCGTGCGCACCTATCTGACCGATCGCGCGCCGGTGACCAATATGTACGAGACCGTCGTGTGGGTGAGTTTGGGGACGGTCGTCTTCGCCATGATCATCGAATGGATCTACCGTTGGCGTTTCATCATCACGGCGGGCGCGGCCGTGGGCGCGTTCTGTTTGATTCTGGCGGACATGGCGCCCGCGGTCTTGGACGCGAGCATTCAGCCGCTTGAGCCCGTTTTGCGTTCGAACTTCTGGCTGACCACGCACGTTCTCACCATCACGATCAGCTACGCGGCGTTTTTCCTGGCGTTCGCGCTCGGGGATTACGGTCTTTACCTTTTCCTGCGCGACGAAAAACGTTTTCAAGATCGCATTCGCGGCATCACGCTCGCGCTTTACCGCGCGATCCAAATCGGCATCGCGTTTTTGGCTCCGGGAATTATCTTGGGCGGAATCTGGGCCGACTACTCTTGGGGCCGCTTCTGGGGTTGGGATCCGAAAGAGACCTGGGCGCTCATCGCGCTTCTGGGCTACCTCGCGGTTCTGCACGGACGCCTGGCGGGACTGTTACGTAATTTCGGGATGTGTGCCGCGGCCATCTTGACGTTCTCATTGGTCATCATGGCTTGGTACGGAGTGAATTACGTTCTTGGCGCAGGGCTTCATTCCTACGGCTTTGGCGCCGGGGGCGTGGAGTACGTGGCGGGTTTTGTGGCCCTCCATATTTTGTACGTCGTGTTCGTCGGAGTCGTTCGTCGCGACAGCATTCGGAGCTAAGAAGTCCGCACCGAGTTCGCGAAAATGTTGTGGGACAAGGTTTTCCGGACTGCCGCTCAATTCGGCAAAATTTAAAAATCATCAAGGCCCGTGATGTTCTTCACGGGCCTCTTTTTTTGGCATCGCTGTCGGCGAATTCCCCAGTTGTCGTAACGACTTTCGTTCTCAACAGGCTTTCAAAAAGAAAGTTGATTCTAAGTATTGATTAGTCCATGAATAAAGAAACGTTTAAGAAATAGAGACTTACGTCAATAGACTCAACTCGACTCTCCACTGAGGACAAGCAGGATTACGTATGCAACGAAAGGTTATTCAACGGAGTCTTCGCGGGGCGATCTTCGCCTTGATCGCGGCTTCGTGCTTCCTCGCGGGCTGTAAATTTCAGTTCGGCGTCGGCTACAACCAAGGCTACCAACCGGATCAACCGATTGCGTTCTCGCACGAACTCCACGTCGGTCAAAACCAAATCCAGTGTCAGTATTGCCACTCGCAAGTCGAGCGCTCCAATCACTCGAATATTCCGGCGCTTTCGACCTGCATGAACTGCCACATGGTCGTCAAAACGGACAGCCCCGAAATTCAAAAACTGCGCGATGCTTACGACGCTGGAAAGTCGATCGCGTGGACCAAAGTTCACATGCTTCCCGATCACGTCAAATTCTCGCACCAAGCTCACGTCCAAAAAGGCGTGAATTGCCAGACTTGCCATGGCGAAATCGAGAAGATGGCGAAGGTTTATCAGCATGCGGATCTGAGCATGGGTTGGTGCGTGAACTGTCACCGCGAACCCGAGAACAAAGCGCCGCTGAACTGCTCGACCTGCCACCACTAGGTTTGACGTAAAGATCTCGATCAAGAGGAAAAGACGGATGTCACTCGATCACAATCATCACGACAAAGAAAAGTCCCCGCACCCTTCGGCCGGCGAACGCGATGCGCGTTACTGGAACAGCCTGGAGCAGTGGGGCCAAGATCCCGAGTTCCAAAAGCTCGCGGAAGCGGAATTCAACAGCTCGCCTTTGCGTGAGAATTCCAACGAAGAAGGCTGGGCTCGCCGCGAATTCCTGAAGCTGATGGGGGCGTCGCTCGCGCTGTCGGCTTCGGGTTGCATTCGCCGCCCGGTACAGAAAATCGTTCCTTACAACAAACAGCCCGAAGAGGTCGTGCTCGGCCAAGCCAGCTACTACTCGTCGGTGTACTCGGACGGTCTGGACACTTCGGGCGTTCTGATCCGTACCCGTGAGGGACGTCCGCTGATGGTCGAAGGGAACAAGAAATTCCCCACCGGTTACGGCGTCTCTTCGCGCGGTCATGCGCACATCCTGTCGTTGTACGATCCGGATCGCTCGCGCTCGCCCCTGCACAACCTGCAACGTTACGACAAAAACGACGCCACGAAAAACCGCACCAACCGCGACACCATCACGGTGAAGTGGGAAGCGGCGGATGAAGCGATCGTGAAGCAACTCAAAGAGGGCGGCGTCGCCCTTTTGATCCCGGGCGTCAGCTCGCCCACCACGAACGCCTTGATCGGGGATTTCGCGCAGGCCTTCGGCGCGAAAGTCTACGGTTACGACGACGTTTCGGTCGACAGCGTGCGCGCGGGTCAGGAAGCGTCCTACGGCACGCGCCAGATCCCGAACCTGCGTCTGGATCGCGCGAAGATGATCATCTCGGTGGACGGGGACTTCCTCGGCACCTACCACATGACCAATCAGCTTTCGAAACAGTTCGCCGACGGTCGCCGCGATCCCAAGACGATGAACCGTCTGGTGGCGTTCGAATCGACCTATTCACTGACGGGCGCGAACGCGGATATCCGCGTGCGCATCAAGCCCACGCAGCAGCTCGACGTCGTCATGGGTCTGGCTCATGATCTCGTCGTCGGCAAGAAGATCTCGGCCTTCGCCGGGAACGGTGATGTCGCATCGGTGCTTCGTCCCTTCGCGGGCGCGGCAGCGAAATTGGGTGTTGAACAGGCGCTCTGGGACCAGATGGTTTCGGATCTCGCGAAAATGGACGGCGAGACTCTCGTTGTTGCGGGTGGGCCGCAAACCGAAACCGTCGATGGGATCTCGCTGCAAGTGGCGGTGAATTTCCTGAACTCGGTTCTCGGGAACGACGGCAAAACGGTCGAGCATGGCCGCGCCCTTGGAGTGCAATCGCCGAATATCGGTCTTGCGGACTTGATCGCGGACATCAACGCGGGTGCGGTGAAGACCTTGATCATGCATGGTTCGGTGAACCCGGTTTACTCTTCGCCGCTTGCGAAAGATTTCGTCGAGGCGCTCAAGAAAGTGAAGCTGGTCGTCTCGACCGCGGATCGCAATGATGAGACTTCGCAATACGCGGATTACGTTCTTCCCGATAACCACGTGATGGAAGGTTGGAACGACGCTCAGCCCGTTGAAGGCTTGTTCGTTCTGCAGCAACCGACCATCCGTCCGATGTACGATACCCGCTCGTTCCAGCTGACGCTGATGTCGTGGGCGTACCTCGCGGAAAAAGGTCCGAAACGTCTGACCGAATTTGAAACTTACTACGATTATCTCCGCGCTTACTGGCGCACCGAGATCGCGCCCAAAGTCGGCGGCGGCAAAGCCTTCGACGATTTCTGGGACCAGACTCTGCAAAACGGTTTCGCGGGCACGGCCCTCGAAGGTTCGGCGGGCAGTGCGCGTTCGTTCCGAACGGCGGCGCTCTCGCAAGTGAAACCCTCGGCCGCGGTCGAAGGTTACCAGCTCGTTTTGTACCCCACGTCGATGTTTGCGGGCGGAACGCTCACGAACGTGTCGTGGCTGCACGAGCAACCCGATCCCGTGACTAAAATCTGCTGGGACAACTACGTTTCGGTGTCGCTGAAAGTGGCCGAAAAAGAGAAGTTGAAAGAAGGCGATATCGTTGAACTGAAAGTCGGCGACAAGTCGATTGAAGTTCCCGTGCATATCCAGCCCGGTCAGCATGACGAAGCGCTCGCACTCGCGATCGGTTACGGACGCACCCACACGGGTCAGGTCGGTAACAAGATCGGCGTCAGCGCGGTTCCGCTCATGGTCATGAATGGGAAACGAGTGATCACCGCAGGTCAGGCCGTCACGTTGAAAAAGACCGGCAAGAACATGAAGCTCGCGTCGGTGCAGAGCCACCACACGATGGAAGGTCGTAAGATCGTCGTCGAAGCGACTCTCAAGCAGTACTTGAAGAACGAAGCGACTGGAAACGCTCCCGGCCACGTTTGGTCGATGTGGAGCGGTCACCAATACAATGGTCACAAGTGGGCCATGGCGGTGGACCTCAATACCTGTAACGGTTGCGGGTCTTGCCAAGTCGCCTGCCAGTCGGAAAACAACATTCCCGTCGTCGGTAAACGCTACGTGATCGAAGGCCGCGAAATGCAGTGGCTGCGCATCGACCGTTACTACGTCGGTACGCCCGAGAATCCCGAAGTCGTCTTCCAGCCGGTGATGTGCCAGCAGTGCGACAACGCGCCTTGCGAAACGGTGTGCCCGGTCCTCGCGACCGTCCACTCGTCGGAAGGTCTGAACGACATGGTTTACAACCGTTGTGTCGGAACTCGTTATTGCTCGAACAACTGCCCCTACAAAGTTCGCCGCTTCAACTGGTTCAACTACGCGAAGAACATCCAAAAGCCGCTCCACTTGGCGCTGAACCCGGACGTCACGGTCCGTTCGCGCGGGGTCATGGAGAAGTGCACGTTCTGCGTTCACCGGATCAAAGAAGCGAAGCTCGTGGCGAAACTCGAAAAGCGCGATCTGCGTGACGGAGACGCGACGACAGCTTGTGAAGCGAGCTGCGCTGCGGGCGCCATCATTTTCGGTGACATGAACGATCCCAACAGCCGGGTGTCGAAGGCCATGAAGCAACAGCGTGCGTACGCACTGCTGGAAGAGTTCGGCGCGGCTCCCAGCGTTCGCTACCTGACGAAGATCCGGAATAACTACCAGGAGACTCGTTTCCAGGACGGCGCGCACCAAGGACAAAAGACTGAGAAGCACGAGGACACACACTCATGAAACGCAACGAACTCGTTCTTGGTAACAAGACACTGAAGGATATCACCGAAGATATCGTCGCTCCCGTTGAGAGCTTCCCCGGCAAAGGCTGGATCGGAATGTTCTTGGGCGCGAAAACGCTCTTCCTGTTCTACATCATCAGCGTCGCGGTCGTGATCTCGACGGGGATGGGGCTTTTGGGTGTGAACAACCCCATCGGCTGGGGAACGATGATCATCACGTTCGTCTTCTGGATCGGGATCGGTCACGCCGGCACGCTCATCTCGGCGGTCCTGTTCTTGTTCCGTCAGAAGTGGCGGACCTCGGTCGCCCGCACCGCGGAAGCGATGACGGTTTTCGCGGTCATGACCGCCGGGATCTTCCCGCTGATCCACACCGGTCGTCCTTGGCTGGATTTCTGGCTGTTCCCGTACCCGAACCAACGGGGACCTCTCTGGGTGAACTTCCGTTCGCCGCTTCTGTGGGACGTCTTCGCGGTTTCGACTTACGCGACCGTCTCGATCGTCTTCTGGTACATCGGTTTGGTTCCCGACTTCGCGACCATCCGTGACCGCGCGAAGAATAAAATCCGTAAAGTCGTTTACGGCGCGCTGTCCTTGGGCTGGCGCGGAACGGCTCGCAACTGGTCGCACTACGAGATGCTTTATCTCTTGCTGGCCGGTCTTTCGACGCCGCTCGTCCTCTCGGTTCACACCATCGTCTCGTTCGACTTCGCGGTTTCGCAGCTTCCGGGCTGGCACACCACGATCTTCCCTCCGTACTTCGTTGCGGGCGCGATCTTCTCGGGCTTCGGGATGGTCGTGACGCTGATGACGCTGGTTCGGATCGGCTTCCCGGCGTTCAAAGACTACGTGACGCTGGATCATATGGAAGTGATGAACAAGATCATCATGACCACCGGTCTGATGGTCGGTTACGCCTACGGTTCGGAGTTCTTCGTCGCTTGGTACTCAGGCAACATCTACGAGCGCTACGTGTTCTTCATCAGCCGCGCGTCGGGTCCTTACGCTTGGTCGTACTGGACGATGATCATCTGTAACGTCTTCATCCCGCAGATCTTCTGGTTCAAGTGGGCGCGTCGCTCGATCCCGGTGATGTTCACCGTCTCGATCTTCGTGAACATCGGAATGTGGTTCGAACGTTTCGTCATCACCGTGACTTCGCTTCACCGCGATTTCCTGCCCGCGAACTGGGGAATGTACGCATGGAGCTTCTGGGATACGGCGATCCTGCTCGGTAGCTTCGGAATGTTCCTGACACTGTTCCTACTGTATTTGCGCCTGTTCCCCGCGATCTCGATCGCGGAAATCAAACCCGTCATGAATGTCGGCAAAGAGGGCGAAGGCGGAGGTCATCACTAATGGCTAAATATCAAAGCGGCATCGCCGCGATCTTCACGACCGAAGAAGCCTTCGTGAAAGCCGCGAAAGCGACTTACGATTCGGGCTTCCGCAAGTTCGACGCGATCAGCCCCTATCCCGTGCACGGCATGGAAGAGGCTTGTCACATCAAGCGCAGCTGGATTCCCTACGTGAGCTTTACCATGGGCTTGGCGGGACTGCTCGGCGCCTTGGCGCTGACTTACTGGACGTCGGCGGTCAACTGGCCGCTCAACGTGGGTGGTAAGCCGTTCTTCTCGTTGCCCGCATTCATCCCGATCATGTTCGAATTGACGATCCTGTTCGCGGCGCTTTCGGCCGTCGTGTCGCTCTTCGTGGCGACGGGCATTCCGAAGTTCGATCCGCCGACCATCGATCCCGATCTGACCTCGCACAAGTTCGCGATTTTCATTCCGCAAAACGATGCGGGCTTTAATGAGTCCAAAGTCGAAGAGCTCTTCCGCTCGCTCGGCGCCGTCGAGATCAAGAAGGCGCAGCACTAATGGGCACGAAGAGTAAAAAGATGGAGAAAGCCATGAACCGACTCCTTCCCGTGATTTACATCGGCGCCGTCGCGGCGGCGCTCGCGCTTTCGGGCTGCGGTCCGCGCGGCAACTCGCCGAACGTGGAACTGATTCAAGATATGATGGAGCAACCCGCGGTCGACGCTCAAGAGGCGGACGACACTTGGGGTGACGGGATGAGCGCACGCGTGCCGCCCGAGCACACTCAGCCCATCGGCTTCAAGCCCTACCGCTGGCCCACCGATATCGAAGGCGCGGTTCGCGACAATAAAAACCCCATGGCGGGCGATTTCAGCGATGAAATCCTGCTGACGGGTCAGAACTACTACAATACGAACTGCATGATCTGCCACGGCGTGAAAGGTGACGGAAGCGGTCCCATCAAGGGCAAGTATCCGCTCCCGATCCCTTCGCTGCTGACCGACAAGATCAAGAACTGGCCCGATGCCCATGTTTACCACGTGGTCACCATGGGGCAGGGAACCATGGGGCCTTACGCTTCGATGGTGCCCGAAAAAGTTCGTTGGCAGCTTGTGAACTACATTCGTCATCTGCAGAAACAATAAGGTAGGAAGAGATGGCAGGCGCATCGCACTCTGAAAAACTCTTTGTCGGCAAATTCGAACCTTCGAATCTGTTGCAAATCATCGTCATCGCGCTGGCGGGCCTCGGCACCATCGGCACGGGCATCGGCATCTACATGAACCCCGAGCGGGGTTGGGCCGGTTACCTGATGGCATTCTTCTTCTTCTCGTGTTTGGCGCTGGGAGGTCTGTTCTTCGCGGTGATCAATCACATCGCGAACGCGGGCTGGAGCGTGACGGTTCGCCGTTTCGCCGAGTCCATGACGGCCTTCCTGCCCATGATCCTGATCGGCGGACTCGTCTTGATGTTGGGCGTGAAGCACCTGTACCCCTGGACGGATCCCGAGGTCCTCGAGAAATTCCCGATGGTCGCGGCGAAAACCGCCTACCTGAACGTGCCGTTCATGATCCTGCGGATCGTGGTCTTCGCGGTGGGGGTTTTCCTGTTCGCGCGCGCGATCGTTGGCAACTCGCTGAAACAAGATAAAGACGGTTCGGAAGAGCACACCAAAAAGAACGTCGGTCTGTCGGTCGCGTACTGCCTGTTCTTCGCGATCTTCTTCTCGCTCTTTACGGTCGATTTGCTGATGTCGCTTCTGCCGACCTGGTATTCGACGATCTTCGGGATCTACGGCTTCTCGGGTATGTTCCAAAGCTCGATGGCGTTTTTGATCCTGCTGATGTTGTACGTTCGTCGCAGCGGCTTCATTAGCGGTTACCTGAACATCGAGCACATCCATGACGTCGCGAAGTATATGAAGGGCTTCACGATCTTCTGGGCGTACATCGCGTTCTCGCAGTTCATGCTGATCTGGTACGCGAACATTCCCGAGGAAACCGAGTTCTATTTGATGCGTTCGCAGAACGGTTGGACTCAGCTGTCGCTGGTGCTGCTGATCGGTCGCTTCGTCATTCCGTTCCTGGCGCTTTTGCCCCGGGGATGGAAACGGAACCCCGCGCACCTCGCGATCGTGTCGGTGTGGATCCTGATGATGCAATTCCTGGATATTTACTGGTTGGTGTTCCCGAACTTCAACCACAACCATCTGGCATTCGGTCTGTACGAGATCCTGCCGATGGCGGCCTTCGCGGGAATTTTCCTGCTGATGGTCGGTCGTTTCCTGCGCCAAAACAGCCTGGTCCCGTTGAAGGACCCGCGCCTGAACGAAGCGCTGAACCACCACGTTACCTACTAAGGGGAGCGGCGCCCGCGCCGCTCGTCCTTCGCCTAGCCGGCCGCGGACATCTCCGCATTCAAACGCCACCCCTTGGGTGGCGTTTTTGTTTTTCCGGGTGCCGGACTTCGTCCGGTCGGCGCGCGGCTGCGCCTGCCGAAGACCGGAGGGTAGCATCTACTTTCCGGAAGGTACCTGCTACCTTCCGGAAAGTAGATGCTACCAAAAGAAGGTGCCCGAGGCTTGTCGAAGGCCTCGGGCGTGGGATTTCCGGGGTATTGTCGTTGGTTGTGGGTTGTTGCTTCCTTTTTTGATTATTGATTGGTGCCGATGACGCCGAAGTAGCCTGCGGAGCCGGGGCCGGTGATGGCGCTGCCGCCTTTGTGTTTCACCGAGTAGAGGACCGTCGCCTCGCCGCCGCTTCGGAGGAATGTGTTGTAGGCGCTGTACACGACTTGATTGCCGAACGGATCGCTGCAGTAGTTGAACCACTCGACCGCGCGTTGGGCGCAGCGGGCGGCGTTGTTTTGCGCCATCGGGTCACCGTCTTGGTACCAGCCCAGAGCGGGGTGATAGCCGAGGTTGTTGTGGCAAGGACGGGTGACGTGGATGTAGCACTTGCCGTTCGGGCCGTCGGCTTTCGCCACTTCGCCGATGAGGGCGCTGAGAGCCAGAACCGAGACCGCGATCATCATCTTGAGTTGTTTCATCTGCTTCCCCTTTATTTTTGAATCCGTCGTTTCCGAATTCGTGTTGTTCCTGATGAACTCAGAATACGGGGGGACGGGTTCCGGTTCGCCTGACAAAGGCGCGGAGAACGTTTCAGAAATGGGAAAAACGGGTCAAGGGTCTCAGCTTGAGACGTGAAAACGGGCGAGGGGGCTCGATTCTGCGCTTGGCCAAATTGAGGAAACACCCTAGCGGGCGGGGCGGCGTGAGCTGGAGGTCGGACGTCGGGGCGATTTCACCACGGGTTTGGCCGCGTTCGGTTTGAGACGACGTGTGGACTCATTGTGTTTTGCCGCAATGGTGTTCACGCATTCGAGTTCGGCGTCGTTGTAGTTCGCGACGTACAGCGAGAGCTCGGTGGGCATCGGCGGAAGCGACGCCCGGGCGCCGCGAAGTTCGAGATTCACGACCTGGACGTAGTTGACGTTTTTTTCGCGACGGAAGTGGGTCGTCGTGCAGTCGCAAACCTGATTCGTGAGCTCTTCATTCTGTTTGAAGTCGGGAGTGAGGGTGGCGACGGCGTGCGAGATCCGCCGCACGCAAAGTCCACGGTAGGCGTCGAGTTGCGTTTGGAGTGTGGTGCGGGCCTTCCCTAGCCAAGGCGACGGATCGAATGGCGGGAAGTCCGAGTTCCCCAGGGCCGGGAGCGCGCAGAGCGTGGAAAAAAGAAGGGCCACCCGAGCTTTCATCTCTAGCGGGTACCTTCGTTCCATTTCGGGGGAACGGCGAAGCTGTCTGAGCGAACATGGTCGCGGCTATGATCGGAGGCGGTGGCGCTACAGCGGGAGTTCTTACTGGAGCCTTCGGCGAACCGAGTGATCGCGCACTCATACGTTTTCGTCAGCGCCACTTTGTCCGGGGTCGTTCTCATCTCGAAAGCGATCTTCGACTTTTTATCGGTTTTCGTATGGCCGATCTTCGTGTCTTTGGTCACGTCGGCGGGGAGGGTGGTGAAGTTCGTGTCCTTAGGGCACTTCCCATCTTCACCGACATCCAGGTCTCCGTAGGACGAATAGCAGGGCCCACTGGCGGCGACGCCGACGATGGGACAGGTGTCGTGCTTGATGACGACCCGGCATTTGTAGGCGGTATTTTTGTCGATCGCGACGATTTTTCCGGATGCGATCGGGTAGACGTTGATGTTCTGTCCGCCACCTTTTTTGACCTGCAGTTGCAGGGCGTAAGGGCCGCCGGCGGCGGGATCCGAGGTGCAAGATTTGAGTTGAAGGCCCGAGCGGAACGGCGGCGTGATTTTGTCCTTGTCGGCGTCCTTATAGTCCGCACATTTTTTCGCGTCGGCCTGATCGTTGCGGACCGCCGGGGTGGCGTTCGCCGGATTGCTGCTGGTCGACGCGGGCGTGGTATTCGCCGCGGGAGTCGTATTGTTATTGGTGGTGGACGCGGTGTTCGGGTTGTTGTTGGTCGCGGCCGTATTGGTCGAACCGTTCGTTTTGGCTCCGCCTCCGCCCAGGGCGCTCGCGAGCGCACCGAGGAGCATGGGGAGCATACTTTGATCGCTCGAAGTGGTGGGGACGATGCCCGTCACGGCCGTCGCCGCGACGACGGGCGTGACGACGCCCCCGCGACCGGCGCTCAGTAAAGTCGCCGTGTTGTCAGAGGATCTACCGGTCACTGCGGTCAAGCCGGTTCCGGCGGTCTGGCCGGGGATCGCGGACTTCGTCGCTCCGCCGTCAGTTCCGTAAATTTCCGGACTGGCTCCGCCGCCCGTGGTGGTCGTGCCGTCGACGGGTGCCGTGGTTTGAACGCTGAGTCCTTCTTCGCGAACGACGCGACGAGATTTCTGCGCGAAGGCCGCAACCGCGGTCGAGGCGAAGACGAGGGCCATCATTCCGGCGACGACGCGGGTGTTCATTCACGGGCCTCGCTTTTGTCCTTTTGCGGACGGTGAGGAAGATGGGGCTTGGATTTGTCGAGGGGCCGCATCTTGTTCTTTTTCTGATCGGCGTGACGTCGAGCCTCTTCTTGTTCGGCGCGCTGATCCAGTTCGGTTTGGCTCACGTGACGAGGATTGGCCTCGCAAGCGGCGCGCGGGGCTTCCCATTCCTCGAGGTACATGGACAGTTCCGCGGGAAGCGCGGGCATGGACTTCAGCGCTCCGCGAAGCTCCATGTTCACGATCTGCACGTACATGGGATCGTCTTTCGCCTTGAAGAATCGAATGACGCATTTGCAGTGATCGCGGGTCCACTGTTCGGCGACGTCGTAAGGTTTTTTCTTTTTCTCGATCTGCGGAAGGTAAAAACGCTCACAGGACTGCTGGAAGTTCTTCAGCAGTGTGGGCATATCCTTCGGCTCACGACCGACCCATTGATTGTAGTCGATATCTTCCTGCGCGAAAGACAGCGTCGAAAAAAGCAGAGCCACCGTGAGAACGATCCATGTTTTAGTTGACGCCATTTGTGTTACGTCCTCCAGGTGTTTGCATGCGGGCGGGGGCCCGGCCATTGCCGACGGTCCCGCAGCTGCTCGCCTCGTAATTGTAGTTCGAGTGCGCTTGCCATTCACGGAAATGCGTGACGGGATCTTTCGCGGTGGAGCTTTCGGGGCCCGTGCGGACCTCGAAGTGCAGATGCGCGCCGTCGCTCGCGCCGGTATTCCCCATGGTGGCGATCTTCGTGCAGGCGTTGACCTTTTGACCTTCGCCGCCGGGACAGCGTCCATTTTCTTTCTTCAAATGGGCGTACTGAGAATAACACTTGTTCCCGCCGATGGCGGCGGGGCAGGAGTCGTGCTCGATAATGATCTGGCAGCCGTAGCCTCCCGCGACGCCGGCTTTGATGATCTTTCCGGGAGCGACGGGATTGATGCTCTTCGAGCCCTCCATCACCATATCGATGCCGTTGTGGTGGCGTCCGCCTTTGCTGGCGCGTGAGCCGAAACAACTTGTCACTCGGAATTTTTCTTTGCTGGGCGGCTGCCATGTTTTTCTGGTTTCGGAGCAGTCGCGGTCCCGGACGTTGGTGTCTTGCGGCAGCGGCGCATTGGAGGTCGGCGTGTCCGCGGAGGTCCCCGGGGTCGTGCCGTTGTTGACCGGATTCGTTCCATTGGTCGTTCCCGTCGTCGTCCCGGTATTCGTTCCCGTGTTCGTGCCGGTGTTGGTTCCGGTGTTGGTCCCGGTCCCACTCGCGGCGGGTTGTCCCTGTCCCGAAAACGCGCTCATCAGGCCCTGCAGCATTTGCATCTGGTCTTGATTCGTTGCTCCGGTTGTTCCCGTGATCGCCACCACGCCGGTGCTTGCGGTGGGGTGGGCGGGTTTGGGCTGCCAGCCGATGCCCGCCGCCGAAGTATCAACGACGCCGCCCGCGACGGGATCTTTTTTCGCAGTCTCGTCGACTTTGACGGAGGTCTGAGTGGCGAGGTCGCGTTTCAGCACGCGCTTCGAACGCTGCGCGTGCGCGACGTGAACGGAGCTCACCGCAAGAAACACCGAAAATAAAATGAGAATATGGCGATTCACTTGTTTCAACCCCTGTTCCCCGTCGTCCAATTCCGCGAGACGATCAAACCCAAGACTCGATTGAGCAAACGGGACACCAACCTGCTTATCGGTCCAGGAGTGAGACAACTTGAGGTTTTCTCAGAATGAGACGGGGCGAGCGGCCCTTGAGGGCGTTGGGACGCCGGGCCTCACGGATTTTTCAATTTTCCCTCTGAAAATCGGTCTCGGTCGGGGGACCGTGGAGTGCTCACTCTAACAGGAGGGTGATGAGATCTTAGTCAGCCTCAACGCAGGGCAAAAGTCCTCGAATCCCGCGTCGGTTCCGCCTAAAACAAAGCCCTCAAACAAAGGGACTGACATGAAGAAAATCAAAGTCGCGAATCCGGTTGTCGAAATGGACGGGGACGAAATGACCCGCGTGATCTGGTCGTTCATCAAAGAACGCCTGATCCTGCCTTACCTCGATATCGACATTAAGTACTACGACCTGGGTATGGAGTACCGGGATAAAACCGACGACAAAGTCACCGTCGAGGCCGCGGAAGCGATCAAAAAATACGGCGTCGGCATCAAGTGCGCGACCATCACTCCCGACGAAGCGCGAGTCGAAGAATTCAAACTCAAGAAAATGTGGAAATCGCCGAACGGCACCATCCGCAATATTCTGGACGGAACCGTCTTCCGCGAGCCGATCATCTGCACGAACGTTCCGCGCCTAGTCCCGAACTGGACGCACCCGATCGTCGTCGGCCGTCACGCCTTCGGTGATCAGTACCGCGCAACTGACGTGAAGACCAAAGGCAAAGGCAAGTTCACGATGACCTTCACGCCCGAAGGCGGCGGCGCTCCCGAATCGTGGGACGTCTTCAATATGCCTGGCGACGGCGTCATCATGGGGATGTACAACACCCGCGAGTCGGTCGAAGGCTTCGCGCGCTCGTGCTTCAACTACGCTTTGATGAAGGGCTGGCCGCTCTATCTCTCGACGAAGAACACGATCCTGAAGCAGTACGACGGCTTCTTCAAAGACATCTTCCAAGAGATCTACGAGAAAGAGTGGAAGACGAAGTTCGCGGAAAAAGGCATCACCTACGAACACCGCTTGATCGACGACATGGTCGCGTCGGCGCTGAAGTGGCACGGTGAATTCGTCTGGGCTTGTAAGAACTATGACGGCGACGTCCAGTCGGACTCGGTCGCTCAAGGTTTCGGCTCGCTCGGCATGATGACGTCGGTCCTGATCACGCCCGACGGCAAGATCATGGAGTCCGAGGCGGCTCACGGCACCGTGACCCGTCACTTCCGTCAGCACCAAAAAGGTCAGCCGACGTCGACAAACCCGATCGCGTCGATCTTCGCGTGGACCCGGGGCCTCGCGTTCCGCGGCAAACTCGATAACAACGCCGAGCTCATCCACTTCGCCCAGACGCTGGAGAAGGTCTGCGTGCAGACCGTCGAAAGTGGGAAAATGACGAAGGACCTCGCGGTCTGCATCCACGGCGAAAAAGTCGCGGAAAAGGACTATATGATGACTCAAGATTTCTTGAAGCTCTTGGCGACGAACCTGGAAAAAGCGCTCGCGAGTTGATGCACGTCACGGCTCCGCCGTCGACGCATTCGCCTAAAGGCTTTAAAACGGCGAAATGGACCCGGAAATGCTGAATTTCCGGGTCTTTTTTTGTCCAAAGCGGGAGACGGGGACAGAGCTTAAAACTTGACCTTCCCTGGGCCGAGGGTAAGATTGGCGCCATGCTTCAGGGTCTGCAAAGTTAATTATGTCGATCAAAATCAGTCTTCCGGACAACTCTGTCCGCGAGTTCCCTACGAATCCCACGGCTCTGGATGTCGCGAAAAGTATCGGCTCCCGTTTGGCGCAGGACACGCTCGGCGTGCGCATCAACGGCGATCCCGAGATCCGCGACCTGCGCCTTCCTTTGAACGACGGCGATAAGATCGAGCTCATCACGACCAAGTCTCCCGACGCGAACGAAGTGATCCGTCACTCCGCCGCCCACGTGATGGCGCAGGCGGTGCAGGCTTTGTGGCCCGACGTGAAGGTGACCATCGGTCCCGTCATCGAAAACGGTTTTTTCTACGACTTCGATTCACCGCGGACCTTCAACGAAGAGGACTTCGCGAAAATCGAAGCTGAGATGAAGAAAATCACCTCCGCCGACTATCCCTTGAATAAAGAAGTCTGGCCGATCGACAAAGCGATCGAGACTTTCGAGAAGATGGGCGAGCGCTTCAAGGTCGAGATCATCAAAGATCTGGCGGCGAAGGGCGAAAAAGAGGTTTCGATCTACCACCAAGGTCCTTGGTTCGACCTGTGCCGTGGCCCGCACATCCAGAAGACCGGACAGATCAAGGCCTTCAAGGTTCTTTCGAACGCGGGCGCCTACTGGCGCGGCGACGAGAAAAACCCCATGCTCCAGCGTTTGTACGCGACGGCTTTCCGCGATCCGAAGGATCTGGAAGAGTATCTGCACAACATCGAAGAGGCGAAAAAACGCGATCACCGCAAGCTGGGTAAAGAGCTGGGCCTTTTCCAGTTCCACCAGATCGCTCCGGGTTCGCCGTTCTTCACCGCGAAGGGCGCGACGATCTACAACGAGCTTCTGAAGTACATGCGCGAAATGTATTTCAAGTACGGCTACGGCGAAGTGATCACGCCGCAGATTTTCGACGTCGAGATGTTCAAGACGTCGGGACACTTCCAGAACTACAAAGACAATATGTACTTCATGGAGGTCGACGAAAGACAATTCGCGACCAAACCCATGAACTGTCCGTCCCACTGTATGATGTTCGGCGCCGAACGCCACTCGTACCGCGAGCTTCCCATGCGTATGGCCGACTTCGGCAGACTTCACCGCTACGAGCGCGCGGGCGCGATGCACGGGCTGACGCGCGTGCGGACCTTCTGTCAGGACGACGCGCACATCTTCTGCACGACCGATCAGCTGCAAACCGAGATCGCTTCGTTCATTAAACTTCTGAACGAGGTCTACGCGATCCTCGGCATGAGCGATTACAAGATCTTCCTGTCGACTCGCCCGGAAAACCGCGTGGGTTCGGACGAGGTTTGGGATCGCGCGGAAGGCGCGCTCTCGAAAGCTTTGGAAGAGCTGAATCTGCCTTTCACGGTGAACGAAGGCGACGGCGCTTTCTATGGCCCCAAACTCGACATCATGTTCGTCGATGCTTTGAAACGTCCGTGGCAGCTGGGAACTTTGCAGCTCGATTTCAATATGCCGCAGCTCTTCGACCTGAAATACACGGGCGAAGACAACGGCGAGCACCGTCCGGTCATGCTCCACCGCGCGATCCTGGGATCGCTCGAGCGCTTCATCGGCGTTTACCTCGAGCACATGGCGGGACATTTGCCCACGTGGATGTCGCCGACCCAGGCGATCATCTTGAACGTCACGGACCGCGTGAACGAGTCGGCGGAAGCGATTCTCGCGGGGCTGAAAGAGCGCGGCGTGCGCGCCGAGTTCGATCGTCGCTCGGAAAAATTGAATTTTAAAATCCGCGAAGCCCAACTCCAGAAGATCCCCTACATGGTGATCCTCGGGGATAAGGAAGCGGAGTCCGGTCAGGTCTCGATCCGTCTGCGTGACGGTCGCATGA
The DNA here is from genome assembly GCA_019637875.1 of Pseudobdellovibrionaceae bacterium. NCBI lineage: Bacteria > Pseudomonadati > Bdellovibrionota > Bdellovibrionia > Bdellovibrionales > Pseudobdellovibrionaceae > Pseudobdellovibrionaceae bacterium. The sequence goes on from JAHBUW010000020.1 coordinate 22,219, forward strand.
TCAACGGATTGTCTCTAGATGCGTTTTATAAAATGATTGAGACCGACATCCAAAGCCGTCAGCTTGAGCCAGGCCCGGATGCGGGACGAAACGTCGCTGCACAAACCACCAAGGAGGTTTCCCATTAGCGGCCCCTTTCAACGCTTTCCCGGACGCGATTTCCGCGGAAAGAAACAAGATAAAGACGGACTGCGGGTCAACCGCGAGATCCGCGCGCCCCAAGTTCGCGTCATCGATGAAGAAGGCGGGATGCTCGGCGTGATGACGGTTCCGGAAGGAATCCGTATGGCCGAAGAGCGCGGCCTCGATTTGATCGAAATCGCTCCCACCGCTTCGCCGCCCACATGTAAAATCATGGATTACGGCAAGTGGAAATACGAGAACAAGAAGAAGCAGGCGGCCGCTCGTAAGAAGCAGGTCATCGTTTCGGTGAAGGAAGTCCAGCTGCGTCCCCGTACGGACCAGCACGACTTCGACACCAAGATGAAACACGCCCGTCGCTTCATCCTTGAAGGCGACAAAGTGAAGGTGAACTTGCGCTTCATGGGTCGCGAAATGGCCCACCAAGAGCTGGGTCTCGTGCTTTTGAAGAAGGTCATCGAGCAGCTGAAGGACATCGCGACGCCTGAAAACAATCCGAAAACGGAAGGTCGTCAGATGTTCGTTCTGGTCGCTCCGGATCCCGTCAAGGTGAAGGACTATCTGAAGGCGAACCCGAAGCCCACGGGCCCCGTGCCCGAGTCGGAGCCGTCGGATGACGACGACGATATGGCCGAGGACGGCGAGTAAGATTTGCTGACTTCCGCTTCGGAAACAAAAACCCCGCTCGCAAGGCGGGGTTTTCGTTTTTCGCGGGTCCGCGTTTGGAAAGGTCGTCGGAGGCGTCTAGCCGAGCGTGATGCGAACGGCGAGAAGGAGGATCAGAAGGGCCACCAGGCGCGCCGAGATCGTCACTGCGATTTTTCGCCTTCGCCGAGGTACCCCACGCGTTTCCGTTCGTTGTGGAAGTGGCGCGCTTCCGCGTCGCCACGGTCGGCGGCGATGCCGAGCCACTCGGTGGATTTCACGGGGTTGATCGGCGTGCCGTAGCCGTAGTCGTGCATGACCGATAGGGTTTTCGCGGCCGCGGCCGAGGGGTCCTTTTCGAGTTCCGGCAGGAGGCCCGCGAGCGTCTCGGCCTCACGACCTAACGTTTGCGCGATGACCTTGAGCGCGTAGCCTTCGAGATCTTCGGTGAAGCCTTCGTCTTTCAGGCCGTCGAGGCTTTCCTGGATGACCTCGGCGACGTGTTTTTCGCCGGCGCGTTCGGCGAGCCTCATCATGTGGATCGCGTCCTGATTCATGCCGCGATCGAGAAAGAAAAAGCCGAGCAGCAAATACGCGACGCCCTGACCTTCTTTGGCGGCGAAGCGCATCCACATGAGCGCTTGCTCGTCCGAGGCCGGCCAGTAGTTCCCGGAGAGGTAGGATTTCGCGAGCTCGATCTGGGATTTGACGTGGCCGGTGTAGGCCGCCTTTTCCAGAAGTTGGCGTGCGAGCTCAAGATTTTCGGGCGACTTTCCGCCTTGATCCAGTTGGTAGACGGCCAGGAAAAACATGGCCTCGGGATGCCCGCCGGCGGCGGATTCGCGGATATGGCCGAGACCCGCCTTCAGGTCCTGGGCGACGAAACGCCCCTGCACCAGCGCCAGGCCGTACATCAGTTTCGAGGTGGTATCTCCAGATTCTGCACCTTGTTTCAGCACTTCAATCTGATCGGGTCTCATGGCGGAGGGGGTCCTTTCGGGCGCAAATCCGCCCTTCAGCTTAGGTTCTGCGGCAGCGCATTCCAAAAGGGAAGCGGCTACCTTCTGAAATGCGCCGCGAAATTGAGGGTTTAGGGGGCCTCCCGAGGATCCGGAAAGGGAGCTTCTACCTTCCAGAAAGTAGCTGCTACTTTCTGGAAGGTAGAGGGTACCTTAAACCCCGAATTTTCCTTGCCTCTTCGGCCGGAATCCACGAGATTGCCAAACTCAAATGAACGTCGACGGCACCTAAGAGTCACCGATGGTCGGTGAACGCCCCGTACGAGAAAGGCCATTATGGCTAAGATTAAGCAGAAGACCCACTCGGGTGCGAAGAAGCGTTTCCAGCTCCTCAAGAGCGGAAAAGTAAAGCGGAAGCAGACTCGGATGCGCCACTTGAACTCCCACATGAGTTCGAAAGTGAAGCGTCACTTGGGCGACATGATTTATGTCGATCAAGCCAACATGTTGCAAATCAAGCGTCAGCTTGTTTTCTAGGAGTTTGAGTCATGCGCGTTAAAGGTGGATTTACAAATCGTCGTCGTCACAAAAAAGTTCTGAAGCGTGCGAGTGGTTACTACTCGGCGAATTCGCGTTGCTACACTCATGCGGTCGAGATGAACGACCGTGGTATGGCTTACGCGTACAAGCACCGCAAAATGAAGAAACGTGAGTTCCGCGCCCTGTGGACTCAACGGATCAATGCGGCCGCTCGTATCAACGGAACCACATACTCGCGTCTGATGGGCGGTCTGTTGAAGGCCGGCATCACTCTCGATCGTAAAGTTCTGGCCGATATGGCAGTTCGCGATACCGCTGGTTTCGCGGCTCTTTGCAAAAACGCCCTGGCTTAGTCGCCAGGGTCTTTCCGGGATGGATCTCATGAGCGATCCGACGCAATTCGAGTCTCGCAAAAAAGAGCACCTCAAAATCGCGTTGTCCCCGGAATCCCAAACCCCGCATCTGGCGGGGTTCGATCGGGTCCGGCTGGCCCACGAAGCTTTGCCGGACCTTGATTTCTCGAAGGTCGACATCTCGTCGACATTTCTTAAAGACTCTCTGAAAACTCCGTTTCTCGTCAGCAGCATGACCGCCGGTCATGGCGACGCCGTCGCGCTCAACGCGATGATGGCGAGGGTCGCCGAGGCGCGCGGTTGGATGATGGGCGTGGGCTCGCAGCGCCGCGAGCTTTTCGATGCCGCCGCGAAGGCCGAGTGGCGCGAAGTGCGTAAAGCGGCGCCCCGGGCGGTGCTCTTGGGGAATCTCGGGATCGCGCAGGTGATCCAGACTCCGGTGAAGGTCATTCGCGAGCTCGTCGACAATCTTGAGGCGCAGGCGTTTTTCGTGCATCTGAATCCGCTGCAGGAATGCCTGCAACCCGAAGGGAACACCGACTTCACGGGTTCTTTCACGGCGCTCGCGAAACTCGTGAAAGAGATCGGCGTGCCGGTCGTCATCAAAGAAACGGGCTGCGGTTTTTCCGAGAAGACTTTGCGCCGTCTGAACGAAACGGGCGCCTTGGCGATCGACGTGGCCGGCACCGGTGGCACCCACTGGGGTCGCGTGGAAGGACTGCGTAGCCCGAATGGGGGGCTTCTGCGCCAGGCGGCCGAGACCTACCGCGATTGGGGCTACTCGACGCTTGAGTCGCTCTCCTGTGCGAAAAAACAAAATCTAAAAGCCGAGATTTGGGCATCGGGCGGCGTGCGTTCCGGCCTGGATGCGGCGAAACTCTTGGCCATGGGCGCGCAAAAAGTCGGGTTCGCAAAACCCGTCCTTGAAGCGGCGCTGAAGGGCGAGCGTGACCTCGATGAAACGATGGCGCGCTTTGAGTTTGAACTGAAAGTGGCGATGTTCTGCAGCGGCCACGGCTCGCTTCAAGAATTTCAAAACGCGGGAGTGTGGGAATGGATCTGACCCCCATAGACAATGAACTCAACGAGTACAAAGACCTGGGCAAGGACTTCAGCGAGTCGTTCAAAGGTTTCTCGAAACTGAACCGCGAAGACCGACTGCGCGAGCTCTACAAGATGGGCGTTCTGAGCGCGGACGACGTGCGCTTTCTGGATCGCGGCGGTTTGCAAGACCCCGCGCTCGGCGAAAAGTTCATCGAGAACGTCATCGGTTACTTCCAGCTGCCTTTGGGCGTGGTGACCAACTTCCGCATCGACGGCGAGGATCTGGTGATCCCGCTCGCGGTCGAAGAGACCTCCATCGTCGCCGCGGCCTCGAAAACCGCGAAGTGGATCCGTGAGTCGGGCCGCATCGAAACCTCGCAGATCGGTCAGACCATCATCGGCCAGATCCAGATCGCGAAAGTGAAGGACCTGGCGAAGCTCCGTCAGGTGATCGCGGCCCGCAAACAAGAGATGATCGACAACTCGAACCGTGAGGTCGCCTTCGGGCTGGTCCGTCGCGGCGGGGGCGTCAAAGACGTGACCCTGCGCGAGCTTCAGCGTCCCGACGGTCTGACCATGGCCGTGATCCACGTCCAGATGGATGCGGTGGACGCCATGGGCGCGAACATCATGAATCAGGTCTGCGAATACCTGAAACATCCGATTCAAGAGTGGACCGGTGAAACGGTCACGATGTGCATTCTTTCGAACCTTGTGGATACGAAGCTCACCCGCGCGCGCGTGGTGATCGATAAAATCGACCCCGAGCTCGCCGAAAAAATCGAAGAGGCTTCGATCTTCGCGGAAATCGATCCGTACCGCGCGGCGACCGGGAACAAAGGCGTCTTGAACGGCATGGACCCGATTTTGATCGCGACCGGCAACGACTGGCGTGCGGTCGAAGCGGGCGTGCACGCTTACGCGTCCCGCGACGGTCAGTACCGTTCGATCACGAAGTGGCGCCGTCAGGGCACGTCGCTCGTGGGTGAACTTATCGCGCCGATCATCGTCGGCACCGTGGGGGGCGTCACCACGCTTCATCCGACCGCGAAGCTTTCGCTGCGGATGATGGGCTCGCCCTCGGCCGCACGGCTTTCGCAGATCATCGCGAGCGTCGGGCTGGTTCAGAATTTGGGTGCGCTGAAAGCGCTCACGACCGTCGGGATCATCGAAGGTCACATGAAGCTGCATATCAAAAACCTCTCTTTGGGCGCGGGTGCGGAAGAGAAAGAAATGCCGTCCATGGTCAGTCGTCTGGAAGAGATTCTGGCACTGAAAAAACGCATTTCGCTGTCGAACGCGATCGAAGTTTTGAAAGAGATCCGGGCCACGAAGCCCGTCATCACACCGCAGTAAGGGGGCGCGATGATGATCAGTCTGTCCGCTCCGGGAAAGACCTTCCTGTGCGGTGAATATCTGGCACTCAACGGCGGGCCTGCGGTTTTGATCGCGAGTGAGCCGCGTTTTCGTTTGGAGGTCCGTGCGGGAACGGGCCAGCATCCATTTCATCCCGACAGCCCCGCGGGCCGTTATCTAGCGGCGAACGCGGCGGCCTTCGCCAGCTACGATTTGAAATTCATCGATCCCTACAAGACGGGAGGCTTCGGCGGCTCCACGGCCGAGTTTCTGCTCGTCCGCGCCCTTCATCAGTTCGGGGCCGGCGTGATGACCGAGCATCAGCTGGATCTGGACGTGCGCGCGGCGTGGAACGAGTACCGTGAGCTGCATGCGGGCGCCGCCCTTCCGCCGAGCGGGGCGGATCTGGTGGGGCAGGCCTGCGGCTTGGTGACGGCGTTTGAGCGCCGCACGGGGAAGATTCAGGTTTTCACTTGGCCCTTCCAGAATCTGGGCTTCGTTCTTTTCAAAACCGCGATCAAACTTCCCACGCATACTCATCTGCAGGACTTTGCGAAAGCTGAGGTCGCGGAAAGTCTGGAAGTGCTGGAGCCTGCCTGCCAACGGGTTTGGGATGGTCTGCGCAAATCCAGCGAAGGTCAGTTCTTGATCGGCCTCAATGAAGTGACTCGTCATCTTGAAAATCTGGGTTTGCAATCCGATGAGGTGCGTCCGCGCACCAAGGCGCTGCGCCAGGTTCCGGGGATTCGCGCGGCGAAGGGTTGCGGCGCCATGGGCGCGGACGTCGTGCTGGTCGTTTTTGATCAGCGCGAGATCCGTCGTCACGAAGTGCTCGAGGCCGGACGCGCGCAGGACCTGGTCCCCGTGGCCACCGAAAATGAACTGGGGTTGGGACTCGAAAAAGACCCCGCGCAAAAACCGAAGGAGATCCATCCGTGAAAGTCGTCGCGACGGCCCCCAGCAACATCGCCTTGATCAAGTACATGGGGAAAACCGATACGCTGGACAACTTGCCCGCGAACTCCTCGCTGTCGTGGACGCTGGAGTCTTTGCGTTCGACCGTGGAGATGGAATACGTCGAGGGACTGAGCGCCGATGAATGGGCGCCGTTGGATGGGGAAAAACTCGAACTCAGTGAAACGGGCCGCGCGAAATTTCTGAAGCACGTCGCGCGCGTGAAGGCCGAAGCCGGGGTCACCGGGAATTTCCGCGTGCGCTCGGCGAACAACTTTCCCTCGGACTGCGGGATCGCCTCGTCGGCTTCGAGTTTCGCGGCCTTGACGAAGGCTTGTTATCAGATCTTTGAGGCCCTGGATACGAACTACCAAGCCCCTTCGGTACGTGAGCAGGCCGAGATGTCGCGGAAGGGCTCGGGCTCGAGCTGCCGCTCGTTCTTCGCCCCTTGGGCGATGTGGACCCGCGAAGGCGTGCGTCCCCTGGAACTTCCCGTGCAGCGGATGGTCCACCAGGTCGCGATCTTGAATACCGCGAAGAAGGAAGTCTCTTCTTCGGATGCGCACAAACGTTGCGTGACGAGCCTTTTGTTTAAGGGACGTCCCCAGCGCGCGGAAGAACGTCTGGCGGAGTTCATGCAGGCTTTGCGCAAGAACGACTGGCCGCGCGCCTTCGACATCACCTGGGCGGAATTCCAAGACATGCACGCCCTGTTCGAGACCTCGCAGCCCGCTTTCGGTTACTGGCATCCCGACAGTGTGAAGGTGCTGGCTTTAACTCGTGAGTATTGGCGCGAGCAAAAAGATGGCCCCTTGGTCACCATGGATGCGGGTGCGAACGTGCATCTTCTGTGGCGTGCGGACCAGGCCGCGAAAGCCGAGGCGTTCGGCTCGCATTTGGCCGAGGACTATCGCCTTCTTTCGACGGCGGCGGATGGTGCCTTCAAGGACTCGCGCGCGTGAGTTTTAAGTTCAAACACGAATTCGAAACGACCACGACCGGCAAGTGGATCATGATCGGCGAGCACGCGGTTTTGCGTGGATCGCCGGCTTTGGTTTTTCCGCTGTCGTCGGCGACCATGCATTTTCGTTTCACGCCGAATGCCAAAGGCGACATCTCGCTGAAGTTGTCCGGTCCCCATGGTCCGGAGCTGGAACTTCTGTTCTGGGGCGTTTTGGAAAAGGCCTGCGCGATGACGGGTCTTCACCGCAGTGAACTTTCGGGTGAGCTCGAGATCGAAAGCCGCATTCCCGTCGGTGCGGGGATGGGTGCCTCGGCGGCTTTTTGCGTGGCCGTGGCGCGTTGGTTCTCGGTCGAAGGTTACGTCGCCGAGTCCGAGATCGAAAACTTCGGCCGTCAGCTGGAGGATCTGTTCCACGGCGAGAGCTCGGGACTCGATATCGCGGTCGTGCACGGCGGAAAGCCTATCCGTTTCACGCGCGCGGGTGAGCGCAAGCCGCTTCATTTGCAGTGGAATCCGAAGTGCTATCTGTCCTACTCGGGCCAGCGTGGCGTCACGCGCGAATGCGTGAATCAGGTCAAAGACCTGGGGTTGAAAGATCCCGCGCGCGGCAAACAACTCGACGATCAGATGCGGGACGCGGTGGCGCTCGCGGAGTTCGCGCTGGGTCTTCCCGAGGCGGACGGACTCCCGCAGCTCGAGAAGGCTTTGGCGTCGGCGGCTTCGTGCTTTGAGCAGTGGGGACTCGTCGATCGCCTCTCCGAATCCAAAATGAAAGATCTGAAGGCGCGCGGCGCCCAGGTCGTGAAGCCCACGGGCTCGGGTGGCGGCGGCTATCTTTTGTCGCTGTGGAAAGAGGCTCCCGCTCCGGCCGACGATCTCATCGCCTGCTTCCGTTAGTTCCGTTCTTCACTTCGGTGCGGCGAACATGTCATCCACTTGGACTTTGACGCAGTCGCGACACCCAAGGGTAGATGCTACCTTTTTTCGCGGGAGCTGATTTCGTAAAGCGCGATCGAGGTCGCGACCGCGGCGTTGAGCGACTCGACCCCGTGCGTGGGGATCGTCAGTCGCGGGAGTTTTGTGAGCTCCGGGATGCCGGGGCCTTCTTCGCCGCAAACCAGATAGAGATTTTCGGGGAGTTGAGCTTGGCGCAGATTTTCGCCTTCGGTGTCGAGTACGAAGACCTGTTTTGCGAAGGGCGACGAGGCCCAGGCGTTCAGGCATTCGGAGAGTTTCGGTAGACGGGCGATCTCGAGATCGAGCGTCGCGCCTGCCGAGGCTTTCAGCGCCTTCGGCAGATAGGGCGACGCCGCGTCCGCCGTGAGCAGAAGCCGCCGCACGCCGAAGGCGCGCGCGCTGCGGGCGATGGCGCCCAGGTTCCGCGGGTCGCCGACGGGGCAGACGAGTTCGAAGCCCTTGGGCGCGGTCGAAGTGTCCTCGGTGCGGATTTCGGGAGTCCTCATAAGGAGCAGCGGGCCGTGGGTGCCCAACTCATCCAACTCTTCAAAAAGATGATCGGCGAGTTCGATCTCGGTGATGTCGAGGTGCGGCCGGCTCAGGCCGGCGGGCCAGGTGAAGCCGTGCTGGCCGCCCGCGCTTTTCGGCAAGAGGATCGAGCGGACGAGGTTCGCGCCGGGGCCTGCGAGTCGCTCGGCAATGAGCTTGCGGCCGCTCAGGATCAGCTCACCTTCGGCTTTGATGCCCTTGCTGCTCAGGAGCGACGCCAGTCGTTTGAAGGTCGCGTTGGCGGGGCTTTCGATTTCGAGTTTGCGGCGCGGACGTTCCATATGCGGCGATTATCCCAGGTGAGTTTTGAATTTCGCAAGCCAGCGGGCGTCGGCGCGCAGCTCATCCGAAGTTTCGCCCATCCAGGGTTCGTCGTCGGGGTTCGGGAAGTCGTGGGCTTTGATCTTCTCAAAGACGACGAGGCGGCGGGGGAGGCCCGACTCGGGCAGTTCGTACTCGATGTCTTCGACGAGTTTGTAGTGTTCGGCGAGTTCGGTTTGCGCTTGGGCGACCTCGGGGCCGACGTTCGGTCCCTTCATGAAGTAGACGCGGCCCCCGGTGGACAGGCAGTTGCGCACGTTGCGGAGCGTGTTCCCGACGTCTTCCACGGCGCGGGTGATGACGCCGTTCACGGGGTAGAAGGTCCACTCGTTGACGTTGCGGCCCAGGATCGGAAGCTGTTTGAGTTCCAGGTCTTCGCGGACTTCCTTCAGGAACTCCACGCGCTTTTGCACGCCCTCGGCGAGGACGATTTTTTCGTCCGGGAATTGGATTTTCAGCGGGATGCCGGGAAGTCCGGGGCCGGTTCCCAGATCCATCAGGGGGAACTTCAGCTTTGTGAGCCGGGCGACCATGAGGCAGTCCACGAAATGTTTGAGGCCCACCTCACGCAGGGTGAGGAGCCGGGTCATATTGACCTCGTTCTGCTTCAGCATCAGGAGTCGGTAGTACTGCGCGAGCTGGCGGCGCTTCGCGTGGGGGAAGTCCCCGAGCCCGTGGTTGCGGAACAGATCGTAGAGGCGGTCGTTGGCCTCTTCGAGTTCGAAGATCTGGTCGGCGCGTCGGTGGGAGCCTCGCGCACCGCTCGGGTGCTGGCCTCGCGTGCCGCTCGGGTGGGAGCCTCGCGCGCCACTGGTGCGGGGGCTGCCGCCGGGGCCTTGATCCGAGCCCGCGCCGGTGTCCGTCGGGCGGGCATAGGTCTTTCCGGTCAGGGCGGGATGACGTCCTTTCGGGCGGTCGACGGGTGCGCTTTTGCTGCTTGCCGCGGACGCGTTGTGGGCCGATTTACTTCCGGCGCCGGAAGTAGATTCTGGGCGCGAGCCCTCAGTTCCTTGGAGCTGACGCGAATTTGGGCGGGCAGAGCCGACCGAATCGGCGGCGCCCGACGGTCCCAGTCCTTTACCGGCCTTCTGGCGGCGGGTTTTGTAGGGCGAGATGTTGGTTTTGTTTTTGTGCGCCATGCGTTGTGTTGCTCATTCGAAATTCTTCAATGATACTTGCAAGCTATGTCACAAAGTGAAAGTGGGCAAACAAAAGCCATGACCCTTCAAGCCGCCGCGGAATTCCTTCAAACCCTGAAATCGGAGGCGAGCTCGGCGTTTGAGAAGGCCGACAGCCGTAAATCCCTGTACGAATTCAAAGTCGAATTCCTGGGGAAAACCGGCAAACTCACGACCATCATGAAAGAGATGGCGGCCCTGCCGAAGGAAGAAAAACCCGCCTTCGGGAAAACCGTCAACGAGGTCAAAAGCGCCCTGGAGGAGCTGTACTCCCGCCGCGAGCAGGAGCTCGGTCAGAAAGAGATCGAGGCCCGCATGCTGGCGGAGGAGGTCGACCTGTCCCTGACGGCCGGCCCCGGCACCGCCGGCACCGAACACCCCGTGCAGAAGGTCATGAACGAGATCGTCTCGATCCTGTCGCGGGTCGGATACTCCTTGAAGCTCGGCCCCGCGGTCGAAAAAGACTACTACAACTTCGAAGCCCTGAACCTGCCGGCGGATCACCCCGCGCGCGATATGCAGGACACTTTCTTCGTGGATGACACCCACGTCCTGCGTACCCACACGAGCCCCGTCTGGTCGCGCGCGCTCGAGAAAGAGAAGCCCCCCTTCCGCATCCTGGGTGGGGGAGCGGTCTTCCGTGTCGATTCGGACATCTCGCACTTACCGCACTTCCATCAGTTCGAAGGCGTCTGCGTGGACGAGAAGGTCTCGATGGCCGATCTGAAAGGCACGATCACGTTCTTCGTGCGCGAGTTCTTCGGGCCGGGTCTGAAAACCCGTTTCCGTCCCAGCTACTTCCCGTTCACCGAGCCTTCGGCCGAGGTCGACTGCACCTGCCCCGTTTGTCGCGGGAACGGCTGTCAGATGTGCAAACAGTCGGGCTGGATCGAGATCGGCGGCTGCGGACTCATTCACCCGAAGGTTTTTGAGAAAGCGAACCTCGAATATCCGAAGTGGCAGGGCTTCGCTTGGGGCTTCGGCGTCGAGCGCATGGCCATCATCAAGTACGGGATCGACGACATCCGCCTGATTCCCGAAAACGACGTCCGCTTCCTGGGTCAGTTCCCCTCTTAAGGCGCAAAGGCAATCGAGTATGAAAATCAGTTTGAAATGGCTCTGTGATTTCGTCGACGTCAGCGACTACCTGAAAAAGCCCGAACCGCTCGCGGAGATTCTGACCCGCGCGGGCCTCGAGGTCGAGGACATCCAAAACCGCGCGAAGGACTACGCCTTCGTCGTGACGGGGATCATCCTCAAAAAAGAACAGCATCCCAACGCGGATAAACTCAGCGTCTGCCAGGTCATGACCGGCGAGGGCATCGTGCACCAGATCGTCTGCGGCGCGAAGAACCACAAAGAGAACGACAAGGTCGTGGCGGCGCTTCCGGGCGCGATCCTGCCGGGAAATTTCGCGATCCAAAAGACCGTGCTTCGCGGAGTCGACTCGGGCGGAATGCTCTGTTCGACGAAAGAGCTCGGCGTCGCGGGTGAAGACAGCGGCATCATGATCCTGCCCGCCGACACGCCCATCGGTTTGCCCTTCGCGCAGTACGCGGGTCTTGAGGACGTGACCTTCGAGCTGAAGGTCACGCCGAACCGCGCGGACTGTCTGAGTCACTTCGGGCTTTCGCGCGAGATCGCGTGCCTGCTCGGTCGCGAGCTCAAACGCAAATCGCCAATGTTCGCGCAGTCCGCGGCCTCGACGAAAGAAAAGATCGCGCTCGAAGTCCAAGACACGAAGGCCTGCCCCCGTTACGCGGGCCGCTTCATCGCGGGCGTGAAGATCGGCGCGACCCCCGCGTGGCTGAAGGCCCGTCTGGAGTCGGTCGGCATGAAGTCGATCAACAACGTGGTCGACGTCACGAATTACGTGATGATGGAGCTGGGACAACCGCTGCACGCCTTCGACGCGAATGAAATCAAAGGCAAAAAGATCATCGTCCGTAAAAGCGAAAAGGGCGAAGCCTTCAAGACCCTCGACGGCACCGAGCTGAAGCTCACCGGCGACGAGCTCGTGATCGCGGATCAAGAGCGCGCGGTGGCCATGGCGGGCGTGATCGGGGGCCTGAACTCGGGCGTTTCCGACGCGACTCAGGATATCTTCCTGGAGAGCGCCTACTTCCAGCCCGCGACCGTGCGTCGCAGCTCGCGCCGCTTCGGGATCAATACCGACTCTTGCTACCGCTTCGTGCGCGGCGTGGATCCCGAAGGGACCCGTCAGGCACTGGACCGCGCGACCGAACTTCTGCTCGAAGTGGCGGGCGGTGAAGCTTACGGTGACAGCCATGACGTTTACCCCGAACCCGTGACGAAACAACCCGTCACGATCTCGACCCAGATGATCACGGACCGCCTGGGCTATCCGTGCGACGCGAAGGTCTTCGAGGACTGGATGCGCCGTCTGGGCTGCGACGTGAAAGCGCTCGGCGGGGATTCATTCGAGGTGCTGCCGCCGACTTTCCGCTTCGATCTGGAAATGCAGATGGATCTGGTGGAAGAGTACGCGCGCCTGAACGGTTACGATCATATCCCCGAGTCGTTCCCGGCCCTTCGCAAAGAGCCGCTCGCGAACGATCCGATGTGGAACGCCGTGGGCCGCATGGTGCAGGCGCTGCGCGCGCAGGGCTTCAGTCAAGCCTCGAATTACGCCTTCGTCGGCGAGAAGGGCGAGAAGACCTTCCTGGCGAACGAAACCCTGCTCACGCGCGCGGGTTTCGGTCTGCCGCTGAAGTCGGTGCGCCTGCGCAATCCGCTTTCGGAAGACTGGAACGTCATGCGTCGCACGCTGACCTACGGTCTTTACAAGAACGTGGTCCACAACTTCCATCAAGGCCAAGAATCAGGAATGCTCTTCGAGGTCGGTCCCTGCTTCGGCGAGGAAAAGCCCGGCGATTACCGTGAGGAGTATCGCGTGGCGGGAATCCTGTGGGGCGAGCCCGAGAACATGTGGGTCGTGAACAAAAAGGGCGCGGGTCTTTTCAAAATGAAGGCTGCTCTCGAGGCGATCTACCAAAACTTCTGGCTGCAGGGCTTCGGCCTCATGCAACCGAAAGAAAGAGGCGAGCTGCCGCAGTTCCTGCACCGCGGACAAGCGGGCTGGGTCATGCACCAGGCGCGCGCGGATGAAAAGTCCGGCGAGGCGACGAGCTTCGACGGTTATCTCGGCTCGATCCATCCTCAGCTTTTGGATGACGACAAGATCCGCGTCCCCGTGACGGTCTTCGAACTCACGATGCGTCCCTTCGCGACCGCGAAGGCGCCGCTGCAAACTTACCGCGGTTTCTCGCGCCAACCCGCGGTCACGCGCGATCTGTCGCTCGTGATGCCGAAGACGCTGGCGGTGGGGGATGTGATGTCCACCATGCGCGAAGCGGGGGGCGAGCTCCTGAAGAACGTGTCGGTCTTTGACGTCTTTGAAGGCGGCAACCTCGAGCCGGGGCAGAAGTCGGTTTCCTTCCGTTTGCGCTTCCAAGATAAGGCCTCCACTCTGCAAGATGAGGCCGTTCTGGGGCGAATGACGCAGGTTCTCGACTCGGTGAAACAAAAATGGGGTCTCGCGACGCGATAAACTTGATTGTTTTCAACATCTTGCTAGCCTGTTTATGAAGGGCGGAGTCAGGACTGGATTCCGCCTCAGTGAAGGAGAACACCATGGCGGGGCAGAACATCGGTAAATCGACCATGACCAAGGCGGACATCGTCGAGAAAGTCTACGAGAAGATCGGCTTCTCGAAGAAAGAGGCCTCCGAGCTTGTGGAATCCGTGTTTGAGAGCCTGAAGGGCGTCTTGATCAAAGGTGAAAAGGTCAAGATTTCGGGTTTCGGGAACTTCGTCGTGCGCGGCAAGAACGAGCGCGTCGGCCGTAACCCCCAAACCGGCGAGCAGATCACGATCAGCGCCCGCCGCGTTCTCACTTTCCGTCCGAGCCAGGTGCTCAAAGCCATGCTGAATGGCGAAGAGTTCGAGCACTTGAAAGACTCCGACGACGATGATGACGAGGATTAATCAGGATGAGTGGATCCGTTGAGTCGCAGCGCCAAATCCAGCTGACCTTTCAGGACAAATCGACCGACAAAAATCTTTCGGTCGAAGTCACACGTGAGTCGTGGCTGAACGAAGTCCAAGCCGAACTGCAAAACGCGGGCGGCGCCACCGCCGGTGGCGCAACCCATTCCGCCGCCACCGCCGGAGCTCCCGTCTGGGACGAGCCCGCACCGCGCGCGGAAGAACAGCCCGTTCCCACGCCGCAAGAGGCGTCGGGAGTTGAGGGGCAGGCCACCTCCAGCATCTCTTTTAAACATCTGAACGGGATCGCCGAGGGCTTCGCGGTCGTCGAAGAGGTCCCCGAAAAGTCGGCCGAGATCGCGCAAGCGGAACTCGCGATGGAGTCGATCGTGAATGAGGACGCGGAATTTAAGACCCCGGTGGATCACAGCCCGTCGGTGGATGACGTCCAAGTCCAAGTTTCCGATGTCACGCAGATCGATGCGAACGAGGCCTCATTGCAAGAGGAACTCGCGTCGGCCCCCGACAATGCGGTCATCGATCACGATGACGTGCACCCGCGCGAAGAGCTCGATTTCGGCGCAGAGCCGTTGCCCGAGCCTCTGACGGAAGCGTCGAGCATGATCACGACCCATCTGGGCTCGTTGACCTTGCCGGCGGCGCTTTGTGACGATCAGCTTTTGGAAGAGCTCGCGAGCATCCCCGAAAAAATGGGTTTCAAGATCGGCGAGGTCGCGGAATTGCTGGGGATCAAGCAGTACGTTCTGCGCTACTGGGAGACCGAGTTCGACGTGCTGAAGCCGAAGAAGGCCGCGAACAACCAACGCTACTACACTAAAAAAGACGTCGAGAACGTCTACCTGATCCGTAAACTCCTGCACCGCGACCGCTTCTCGATTGAGGGCGCGCGCGCGGCGCTGAAAGACCTGAAGTCCGTCGTCAAAAAAGAGAAGGACTGGAGCCAGGTCAACAACCGCGTGGAAGCGATGAACGAGCGTGTGGACCACTTGATCGTGGATCTGCGTAAGCTCCGTCAGCTCTTCGCAGACTAAGGAATCAAAACATGGCGACGATCGAAGTCACGGACGCGAATTTTTCGGAGCTGCTCGAAAAGCACGAGACGCTCTTTCTGGATTTCTGGGCGCCGTGGTGCGGACCCTGCCGTCAGTTCACGCCGATCTTCGAGCGTGTCGCCGAAAAACATCCGAACGTCGCGTTCGGTAAAGTGAACTCCGACGAGCAGCAGAAGCTTGCGGGCTATTTCGGCATCCGCTCGATCCCGACGCTGATCATTCTTCGGCAAAAGATCGTCATCGAACAGGCCAGCGGCGTGATTCCCGAGGACACCCTCGATGAAGCGGTCACGAAAGTGCTGGCGCTGGACATGGAAAAGATCGCGGCCGAAGTGGAAGCGGAAGACGCTTCCGGCGCGCCGAAAACCGAAGGCTGATTCGTCCATCTATTTCGATTTCAATTCGCGGCAGGCGGCAAGGCGCGCACCGAGCTCGGGCTTCGGACGCATGAGGAGCTGCGGCACGCCCCAACCCGTGGGCGGATTGAGCTGCACCATCGCCTCGTAGTCCTCCACCGACGCGCCGAAGGAATTCAGGATTGCGGGGCTGAGCGCGATCGGGCTTCCGGGTTCGGCGATGAGCCAGGCGCTGAGCAGAACTTCGCAATCCACACTTTTGATCGCGTAGGTGAGCATGTCGGTGGTGCCGGGATAGCCCCCGATCCACCACGGGATGCCCGGCGTTTTTCCTCCTAAAATGTAGGTCAGGCCCGGCGAGCGTCCGGTGAAATCCAAAATCCATGCTCCTTCGGCAAGACCCTCCTTCCGGGCGAGCGCGCGGCTTTGCTCGACGTAGTTCGCGAGATCGGCGGTCACGCGCAGTCGCCCGCCGAGATGTCCGAGATCAATTTCGCGATCGGCGAGATCGAGACTCGCGGTTTGGCGGTAGGGGACCGCGATGGCGAGATGGACGGTGACGCCGACGTAAACGAGGGCGAGCGCGACCACGGGCACGAAGGCTTCGACTTCACGTTTCGCGGGAAGGAGCGGGCGCATCAGCAAAAGGGCGCTCGCGATCCAGAAGAGCGCGTGCTGGCTTGCGGCCCCCCACGTGTTGTTGTTGGTGCCGAAGGCCGCGGCGAAAGGGAACAGCAAAAAGAGAAGTCCGGCGATCAGACTGACGCGAAGTTCGGGGAGCGGCCGTCCGCGAAGATGTTGAATGGCAAGCGCTAAAAGCGCCGCGACCGGTAGGGCGAGCGTCGGCATCAAGCGCAGATAGGCGAAGACCCCTTCTTTCGAGAACTCCGGTGCGCGCCCGGGCTGCGCCAAGATCAAAAACGCAATTCCGAAAAGGGTGACGCCCAGGCCGGCGAAAGCGGGAAGGCGCGAGCGCCCGTGCAAAGTCAGGAGCCACAAAACTCCGGCCAGTCCCATCGCGCCCATGACGATGTTTTCGATGGGCGTTGTCTGGAAGGCGTCCACGCGAAAAAGATCGCCCAGACTGTGATTCGAGCCGAGAAGGCGCATGATGGTCGCGCCTTCGGGAAGCCGGTGGGCGTAGACCGTGACCGAGCCGTCGATGTAGAGCGCGAAAAGGACGAGTCCCACGAGCGCGCTTGCGCCCGCGATCAGAAAAGGCAAAAGGGCGCGGCGGCGTTCCGTGATGAAAAAAACGAGGGCCATAAGCCCCAGCGCCGCGGCCGCCGTCGGCTTCGCTTGAAACGCGAGAACGCCTCCGGCGCCCATCAGCAGTCCGCCGACGACGCGCGCGGGGGTTCCGGCGGAGCGAATCAGGTCAAACGAAATCCCGATCAAGAGCGCGGCCTGCATGATGAGCGAGTTGTAGCTCGGGGTCGGGATCCACGAAGCGGGGAACGCGAACGCGGTGCCCGCCAAGCCCACCGCGAGAAGTCCGTGGAGCCAAGGACGTTCACGCGGACTCAGGTTGCGAAAAAGACAAAACCCGAAGGCCACGGACAAGAAAAAGGTGATCAGAAAATTAATCTGCCGCAGAAGCTCAATGCTGCCGTCCAGGAGTTGGTAAAGGCCGTGGTAAACGAATCCGAACTGCGTCGCCGAGGCGGTATAGACCCAAGGGTCACGTAACCACAAGAGATAGAAGCCCTCGTCGGTGAGTTCCAGTCCCGCACCGCTCACGTCGAGCACGGTCCACAGAAGATAAAATCCTCCGAGGGCAAGAGTCGCGGCGCCCGCGATCCGGATCCAGCGCGCAGAGGGCTGATCGTTCATCGTAACCTCAGCACAGAGTAGCGGCCTTTTTCTTCGATGATTTCAAAAGGCGTTTGGGTTTTCGCGCGCATGAAGTACTCGCCCAGTTCGCGGCAGGCGGGCTGCGCGAGCAGCGACCAGTTCAGGATCACGACGTCGACGCGCGCGGTTTTCAACGCCGTCGTCAATTCCCGCGTGAGCTGCGCGAAATTTTCCGGCGAGGCATTCGCGCGCGTGTAGTCGATCTGCGGCGTGGGGCCGCAGTCCAAGGCCAAGAAGACGGGATGGGTATTGATGTAGGCGAGCGTCTCTTCCGTCATCAGCGTGTAGCTGACGTAGCCGTTGATGAGCTTGCGTCCGTGAAAGCCCTGCAGGAAATTTTGCGTCGGATCGGCCATCAGTGCGAGGGGGAGTTGCACGGCGTAGCCGGTTCCGGCCTCGGTCCGCAGTTGCGTCAGCCCCGCTTCGGGAATGAGGGGGCGGTAGTCTTCGACGTAGGCGCGAATCGACCGGGGCGAGAAAAGACCTACGCCCGCCATCGTCAACGCGACGAGAGCAAGGCTCGCTACGGTTGCGACCCCGCGTTTGAACTGACGTCGCGACCACCATCCGTCCAATCCCAGAAACGCGAGCGCGGTGACGAGGCCGATCGCGACCGTCGCGTAACGACCCGGCGTGCGGGATGCGGAAAACGGCGGCAGCGATGAAAGCCAATTGAAGGCGGGATTGTCGAAGAGCACCACGTTTCCGAAACGAATCTGCGAGCCCAAAGACAATACGAAATAAATGCCCGCGAGGGGGAGAAACCACTTCAAATAGGGCCGCAAACGCGCGCGCTCAATGACGACGAAGGGGAGCAGCAGAAGCACCACGAACTCGAAGGAGTTCAAATTCTCGAGCAGCCCCTGTTGCACGGGATAGAGTTCACCCAGAAGCGACGTGCTCTGCTGAAACACCGGCGAGAAAGGGCCGGGGATCAGATACGACAACAGATCCGAATTGAAGATGGCGCGTCCCGCCTCGGAGAGGTCCTGGCGTAGGTTGGATTCACGCGCGGCACGGATGAGGGGGGCCATGAAAAAAGCGGCCAAAGCCAACGCGGCGGGAAGCAGGGCGAGCGTGCGGAGTAAGAGTTGGCGGCGTGCGGGATGAATCCCGAGCTGCCTTAGAATGAGTACGATGAATAAAATAGCGAAGGTCGGGAGAGTCTGGATCGAGGTCAGGAAAACCAATGTTGCCAGAAGGCCGCGGGGCAAAAGCTTTCGCCAGTCCAGAGGAAGTGGATCCCAGAGAAGGAGCCAGAGTGCGAAACCGCCCCACGCGAGTGGAAAAAGATTGTAATGTCCCAGGGATCGCACCTGGATGAAGGCGCCGAATGAGATTGCCATGACGAAGGCGACGGCCGGACCCCAATTTTGCAGATATCGGCGCGCCCACAAGATCAGAACGGCCCAAAGAAAAATCCACTGCAGGGCCGCGTAGAAGTGAAATCGGGCGGTCGGATTTTTCGTGGGCCAAAGGCAAGCGAGTCCACTCATCAGTGGACTATCGTTCATTAAGCCGGCCGCGACCCCCTTGGGCGCGAAAAGATAGTCGAGGCGGTTTTCGCCGAACCCGGGGAAAGAGTCGCAATGGCTGGCTAGCAAGCGACTGTGCGCGACGGCGTCCTGGCCAAAAAGACCCACGTGATGGCCCGGCTCGATCAGCGAGCTCAGAAAAAATACGGCTCCCGCAACCGCGAGTGCCCAGGCGAGTTTCGGCCTCAAGTTGATCCTCCGCAACTCATTCTCCAAAAATGCGTTGGGCTTGTCCACGGGATTTCCTTGGCGTTTGTCGAGGGCTTCGGTGAGAATACCGAGTATCTATGTCCGCGAGATTCGCTTTCGTCATTCCGGTCTACAATGAGGAGCCACGCATCGCCGTGCTTCTGGAGGAGCTTTTGCCCTTCGTGCGCTCGCGTCCCGGAAGTTTGGTTGTCGTATCGGACAATGCGAGTTCGGACGGCACCGTGGCCCAAGTGCGCGCGAGGATGAATCCCGACAATGCCCACTGCTTGCATTTGATCGAAGCTCCCGCGAAGGGGCAGGGCGTCGCCTATGAGCGGGGAATGGCGCATATCCAGTCACTCGGCGTGTCCGCCGACACCTGGGTGGTTTTAAGTGCGGCCGATCTGCCCTTTTATTTTTCGGATGCGTTGGGAGTTGAAACTTGGGGTGAAGGTTATGACCTCGTTATCGGCTCCAAAGCGCATCCCCGCAGTCGTATCGCGCGGGGGCCGCTGCGCGGGATCTTGTCGCGCATCTTTTTGTGGATCCGGATTCTTCTTCTGAATATGCGCAGCCGCGATCCTCAGGGTTGTCTTTTCATTCGCGCGCGGCATTTGGGTTTGCGCACGCGCTGTGAAGCACGAAATTATTTTTTCGCGACTCAACTGGTTTATGAAATCGAGCGCGAGGGATTGAAGGTTCTAGAGGTTCCGGTC
Organism: Pseudobdellovibrionaceae bacterium; assembly: GCA_019637875.1. NCBI lineage: Bacteria > Pseudomonadati > Bdellovibrionota > Bdellovibrionia > Bdellovibrionales > Pseudobdellovibrionaceae > Pseudobdellovibrionaceae bacterium. The sequence goes on from JAHBUW010000020.1 coordinate 41,911, forward strand.
ATCTTGCGTCCCGATGATCGCCCATCGAAGGTGCGGGTCGTTCGCGATTCCTTGGAGATCCTACGTCAGACGTGGGCATTTTCCCGCCGCCGGGGACGGATCCGGTCGCGGACGGCGACGGCCTGGGCACCGGGCGAGCCCCAAGGCCCCGACTGGCGCAGTTAGCGGAAAATCTCCGTAAATCAATTACACCACGTTGCGTTTTTCCCCGTCATTGCCGTGAGCTGAGGCGGCGGGATGTCATTTTGGGAGAGCCGAGCCTGTTCCATGCTGGCCGCCTGATTGCTCTAAGGGATCTCGCCTTTATCCCCTGTGAACTGTTAGGAGGTTCCAATGATGAAACGTATGATGATGATTGGCGCGGCTCTGCTTCTGACCGCCGCTTGTAACCGCAACACCGACCCCGTGTCGAACGTCGTCGAGGCGTCGGAAGATCCGGGCCTGCAACAAAAGAACTTCACTTCGAAGTGCTCGATCACACCGATCGACGCGATCGTGAGCGGAATTCTGACCGGTGGTGACGCCGCGATGAAATCGACTTCGACCGTTTACCGTTTCCAAGGTGAGGGCTTGACCCGCACCACGAATATCTACGAATCGTCGGATTGCTCGGGTGAAGTCGCGCTCGTTTTCACCGAGACCGGGAAGTTCGACATCTTGGACGATAACCAAACTCCCGAAGGCGCGCGCCTCGTGAACTTCGGTTACGAGAAAGTCACTTTGAAAGTGCAAAACGCGAAAGGCGTGGAAGCGGCGAACGCGCTCTCGCTGTGCGGAACGAACAACTGGGTCGACAATCAAGAAGCGGACGTCACGACCCGTGCGGCCGACCTGACTTGCTACAATGCGACGGTCCCGCGCCTGGTCGCGAACATCTACAAGCTTGAAGGCAGTATCCTTTATCTGGGAACTCCGTCGAAAGACGGCGTTGGCGAGGCTTCGCGCCCCACGAGCCTTGACCGCAATCAAGCTTACATCGAGCGCTAATCGGGTGGTCGGTCATGGGACCGAATTCGGCCCGCTCGCGCAAAACTCTGAGCGATGACCGACACTCCCATGTTTCGTTTGATGTCGCCGCCGGGCAAACTCCGGCGGCTTTTTTTTAAGGAGATCCCCCCATGAGTCGTAAAACCCTCGCCCTTTGGGCCACGATCATGATCATCGTCTTTACGGTCACGATCATCGTTTATCCGCTGATCTACAATCCGCAGAACATCGACCGCGTTTTGCCCGCGCCCGGCCAAGAGGTGCCGCTGCCGAGTGGGCCCATCGGTCCCGGCTCGCCGCCGGCGCTGCCGCCCGCGAAATAGTTTGCCCCGACGCGATTCCTTTGGCGAAGTGGACTTCGATGACCACGAGCCCACTCCTTCGTCGCTATCTTTTGGTGGATGCCTGCTTCGCCTTGGCGGGCGGGCTTCTTTACGTTTTTCTTTTCAATTTCTTGATCACGACCTTAGGGCTTCCCGAGGAGCTGGCGCGATTTCAGCTGACCGCGAACTGGGTCTACGCGGGCATGGGATTTTTCTTTTTCTTTCGACGACCGGAACAGACCGCGCGTGCGCTGGCGTTGATCGCGCGGATGAACCTCGCTTACAGCGGGGTTTGTGGGTTGGCGGGGGTGTGGCTGCTGGCGACGACCCGGCCTTGGGGGACCGCGCTTTTGTTCGCCGAGGGGCTCGGGATCGCGGGGCTCGCGTTGATGGAACGACGGGCACTCGCGCGCGAAATGCCGTAAGCCTCAGCAAAGACGTTAATTGCGGCGCGTTATTTCATGGAAATCTCAGTCTTTCCTCAGGGTCGGAGCGTTGATTTCGCGGCTGATTTTGAATAGGTTGATCGCTCTTCAGTTTGTGAAGATGTCGGCGTGTGGCGCAGTCTGGTAGCGCACTTGCTTGGGGTGCAAGGGGTCGTCGGTTCAAATCCGGCCACGCCGACCAACTTTGATTCTGAAAATAAAAAGCCCGTACGGAGTGATCCGCACGGGCTTTTCCTTTTTCAGCGGTCTTCCGCCTCAAGGCGCGCCACGGAAATAAGTCGCATCCTCTTTCGCACCGACCAGGTTGTCTTTCTTGTCCCGGGCGTCCACGTCCGTCGTCAGCGCGGCTTTCAGCTCCGGCGCGCAGCGCTCACGCAAAATCGAATCGATGGTACCGATCGCGACCTGCAAAATGGTCGAGCCGGTCATGACGTGTTTGTTCAGGATCAAATCCACGTTCGGGTTCGCGGCTTCGAGGCTCGCGCGGTAATGGCCTTCGGTTTCGCAACCGAGTACGCCGAAGGCTTTGATCTTGCGGCTGGCGCGAAGGGCGTCGGTGCTGCCGCGCAAAGGGTTGCGGAAGACGATATTGAGCGCGTCGTTCACGAGATTCGCCGGGAAAAATCCCATGCCGCCGCCGTAACGGGCGTGGCCCAGGTACAGGACGACGTCGGACTCTCGAATCGCTTGGTTGAATTTCTGACGGATGCGGTGGCTGGCCGCTTCTTGCTGGGTGGCGAGCTCGCCGGAGTTCCGGTTATCGTCGATGGTGAGCGCCGAGTAACGCAGATCGACCGTGACCGAACGACCGCCGGGCAACGACTTGCGCAAACGGTAGGCCTGCACCGCTTGGTGCGTGAGTTTGAAGCCGCAGGCCGTAATGCCGGGCATGCAGGGCTCACGCAAAACGTGCATGAAAGCCTCGGCCTCGTAGGGATCGAAGGCGTAAGGCTCGAAATTCGAGTAGCCGAAATACAGGTCGATCGTCAGGTCCTTCACCGCGCGGAATTTACGGTAGTCGGCGGGACAAGTGCGGGGATTCAGCGAGCGCAACTTATCGAGGTGCTCGAAGAGCGACTCGGCCGTTTCGCCGACCGAGGGCGGCTCGGCGGGGGGCTGCGCGGTGGCGAAAGCGGGGGAGGTCATCGTCAGACCGGTTAAGAAAAGCGCGCTTGAGAGCAGGAATTTCGTATTCACGGGTCCCATCCTTTGGTTGATCTGAAGAAGCCCATTGCGAACTCCATTCCGTGCCTGACGGGCCGTAGGACCCCTCTTTGGCTGAACCCGTCTGTTCACGGGATGGACACCCCGGGTAGTCCCTTCATTTTGCCGGGTCGCGCGGGCTTGCGGGGGGCGAAACGTCACCGTAAACTTCGGGTATGCAAACCGGAACCGTTTCGCAAGTCGTTGGCCGCACGCCGCTGATCAAAATCCATTCGCTGTCGGAGATGACCGGCTGCGAGATCTTCGGCAAAGCCGAGCACCTCAATCCCGGAGGCAGCGTGAAGGATCGCGCCGCACGCGGGATCATCGACGAAGCCGAAAAAAACGGTGAGCTTCGTCCCGGTGGTCTGATCGTCGAAGGTACGGCGGGCAACACGGGCATCGGCCTTGCGACCATCGCGGCCCAGCGCGGTTACCGCACGGTCATCGTGATGCCGGACAACCAGGCGCGCGAAAAGTATGACACGATCAAAGCTCTGGGCGCCGAGCTGATCACGGTGCCGCCCACCGCGTTCGCGAACGAAGGGCACTTCTACCACACCGCCAAACGCGTGGCGGGGGAGCGGCCGGGCGCTTTCTGGGCCAATCAGTTCGAAAATCTGGCGAACTTTCGCGCGCACTACGCGACGACGGGACCCGAATTATGGGAGCAGACTCAAGGACGTTTGGACGCGTTCATCGCCGCCGCCGGCACGGGGGGAACCATCGCGGGCGTTTCGCGTTACCTGAAAGAGAAAAACCCGAAAGTCCACGTGCGGCTGGCCGACTGCGAAGGTTCGGGGCTGGATAGCTATCTGCGCACGGGGCAGATGACGTCCGTGGGGACTTCGATCTCGGAAGGCATCGGCATCATGCGTTTGACCGCGAATTTCAAAGAGGCGCGCATCGACGACTCCGTACGCGTCACCGATCAAGAGATGCTGGCGATGATCTATCACGTCGCCGCGCGCGACGGACTTTTGGTTGGCACCTCGGCCGCCATCAATTTGTTCGCCTGCTACCAATACGCTTTGAAGAATCGCGGTGCGCGGATCGTGACCGTCATTTGCGATTCGGCGCTTCGTTATCAGTCGAAGGTCTTTAATCCGGCGTTCCTGAGTGAAAAAGGGCTCACGGTCACGTCGATCTCGGGCTAGCTCCCGTCGCCTCGACGTTGGTCGGGAAGCGCGTCTCCTTGCCGCTTCGGCGCGGGGAGCGTAGGCTTGGCGAATGGATTTGTTCGTTACGCGTCTGCAAGCGACCCACGCCCCTCTGGAGCTGACCCCCAACGGTGGTTTGGAAATCAATCAATTCGGTCCCCAATTTATCGAAGTAAGCTTGGCGGCCCCCATCGCCGTCGGCACGCTCGTCAATCTGACGTTGGAGTTGCGCGGTGGCGCGCGCCAGCCCAGTTTGGACGCCGTAGGGAAAGTGACCAGCGTCACGGGAACGCGCGCGCACGTGCAGCTGCGCCAGTTCGACAACGATGTTTGGAAAGACATTCTGGAAAAGCTCGACACGCGCCAAGAGCACGCCGACAAGATTTTCAAGAAGGTGAAGGGCGAGTCGTGAGCATCGAGAACGTCAAAGCATTCTTGGGGGACGGCGTATGCCTGCTGGTCGAACCCTCGCCCAGCTTCTCGGCCAGTTTGCAGAGTCTGCTCGCCGAAATCGGCGTGCCGCTTTCGCAAGTCATTGTCAGCCGCAAGTACGAAGACGCCCTGAAGGTCGTCGCGGACCGCAAACCGCGGCTTCTCGTCACCGAATACGACCTGCCGAATGGCGCGGGACTTTCGCTGATCGAGCAGCTTGAGCAGTTAAGCGAAGAGTCGCAGCGGATCGCGATCATCGTGACGAAAAACTCTTCGGATTCGGCCGTGGCCGAAGCCGCCGAGGGCGCGGTCGACGCGTTCATTTTGAAACCGTTTTCGACCGAAGTGTTTCGCGCGAAACTTCTGGAGTGCCTGGCCCGCAAAACGCAGCCTTCGGATTACCAGAAGCAGTTAAGCGCCGGTCGCGCGCTTTTCAACGAGCAGAAATATCCCGAATCGCTGAAGGCCTTCCAGCGGGCGAAACCGCTGGATCCGAAGCCGAGCCTCGCCTGCTTCGGCGAGGGGCAAAGCTACGAAAGACTCGAAGACGATGAAAAGGCGCTCGCGGCCTACCGCGAGGGGCGTAAACTGACGCCGCTTCACTACAAATGCCTGGTCGGCGAGTTCGATCTGCTGATGAAACTGAAACGTTTCGATGAAGCCTACCAAGGCGTGCCGGAGCTTCGGGACAATTACCCGATCCCGCCCGGGCGTTTGGGGGATCTGTTCACGGCGGCGGTTTTCACCTATCACTTCGACGATTTGCACCGCTACCATGAAGTGTATCTGAACTTCGACATGCGCTCGCCTTACCTCGTGAAGATGATGTCCGTCGGCTTCATGACGGCGGGGCGCTTCTATTTGCAGCGTCAGGAAGTCGCGCCCGCCTTGAAGTTCTTCGAGATGGGGATGAGCGTGCGCGGCCGCGAGATTACCTACCTCGAGTCGATCTTCGATGAACTCATGCGCGCGGGCGCCGTGAAGGAAGCCGACACCGTACTGAACCGAGTGCTGCCCGCGGACGTCGGCACCAAGCTCTACAACCAAATGCGCTTCCGGATGGAGCAAAGACGACTACCGGTCGATCAGTGGGTCGAGCGGGGACGTCGCTTGATTCAATCGGGGGAAGCGAACGCCGAGATTTACCGTCTGGTCGTCGAGGGGCTCACGAAAATGGGGCGCGCGACTTTGGCCGAAAGCGTGATCGCGCAAGCCGTGAAGGAAGATCCCGAGCTGCGGGTGCCGCTGTACGCGATCCTTGAGGGGAAAACCACGGAAGGTCAGGGCGAGTAAGTGCGCGATCACTATCTGCGTTTTCGGTCGCAAGCCTTGTCCGCACGCCACGCGCGGTTACTGAAGGTTCGGAGCGGGGTCGCCGCCGCGATGGTGGTTTTGATCGGCCTCGCCATTTTCGAGGTGGAAGCTCGTTACACCTTGATCGTCAGCTTCTTTCTTTTCGTCGTTTTTTTGATCTTGGTTTCGATTCACCGTCGGGTGCGCGGCATGCGTGAGCTTTACGCCACGCGCGCGCGGTTGGCCGCTCGGCAGTTGGCGCTCAAGAAACTAGACTGGGACGGTTTACCCGCCGTCGAGGCGACCGAAACATCGGACATGAATGAAAAGGCGTTCATTCACGATCTAAATCTGATCGGCGAGAGATCTCTCTTGCGCTTATTGGATCAAACCTTCAGTGACCGCGGGCGCCGTGTCTTGTGGGAGCGTTTGACGCTTTCGCGGCCCGGTCTGGCCGAGATCGAACGCCGACAATCGCTGACCCGCGAACTGCTGGCCGCGCGGGGATTGCGTTGGGGTTTGCTGACACGTCTGACCGCCCTGAATACCGAAACCGAGAAGGGTTTTCGGACCGAGCGTCTTCGTGAGCTTGCCGCCGATTCGTTTTCTCAAATCAAAGGCGTCGGGATTCTGATTCCTTTGATTCTGGTGCAGATGTTGATGCTGGTGGGATTGGGGTTCGCGGCGCTCGGGCAGGGACGGCCGTGGATGTCGATTCCGCTTTTGCTGGTGATCGGGGCGAACCTTTACCTGCGGGGGCGGGTGGACACGGGCAAAGCTTACCGTTGGTCGCTCTCGGCGGGACTGGAACTCGGGCGTTTTCGTGAGGCGGTTTATATTCTGGAGCGCTTCGCGAAAACTTCGAAACCCGTTCTGGGGAACACGTTAGCTCCGTTTCGCAATGATCTTTCGGCGAGCTCACGACTTCGTCGTTTAGAATCCTACGGCGGGTACTTGGGCGTGCGGCAGAACTTCATCGTGCAAATCCTGGTGAATTTAATTTGGCCGTGGGATTTGTGGTGGACGCAAAAACTCGACGGCGTGCGGGAAGAGATCCGCACCTCTCTTCCGAAGTGGATCGAAGCATTGGCGGAAGTCGAGGCGGGCGTCGCGATCGCGCAGTATTCTGAGGCCTTGGTCGCGGGCAGTTGGCCGGAGTTTAGGACTTCCGGTCCCGCCATCGTCGCGCGGGGTTTACGTCATCCACTCTTGGCTCCGGACGTGGCGATCGGCAACGATTTAGAACTGGATGAAACGACCCGGACGCTTCTTTTGACCGGTTCGAATATGTCGGGCAAATCGACGTTTTTAAGAACCGTCGGCGCAAACTTCCTGTTGGCGCGCGCGGGGGCCCGCGTACCGGCGAAGGAGTTGATCGCCTGGGATCTGGAAATCCTGACCTCGCTGAGCGCGGCGGACTCTTTACAAGAGGGGCTTTCCAGTTTTTACGCCGAGGTCGTCCGTTTGAAATCGATTTTGCAGCGAGCCGAGGGCGGCGCTCCCGTACTCTTTCTGATCGACGAGATCTTCCGTGGCACCAATAACCGCGAACGTTTGGCGGGCAGCCGCGCCTATATCGAGGCGCTCGTCCGCACGGGCGCCCGTGGAATCGTGAGCTCCCATGATCTGGAGCTCGCGCATCTGGAAGAACTCGGGGTCGGCGTCGTGAACGCGCATTTCCGTGAAACGATCGCGCAAGGGAAAATGTCTTTCACCTACCGTTTGCAAAAGGGACCCTGCCCGACGACGAACGCGTTGGAAGTCATGCGCGGTGCGGGCTTACCCGTTTCTTAGTTTTAATCGGCGCTCCAGCGGAAAAGATCGAAGGACAAACCGTAGACCTCTTGTGCGGGCGCATCTTTGACCAGGCCTTCGATTTTCTTCAGGAAGGACAAGAACTCGCGCTGGATTTTCTCACGCGTTTCCGCGTCCGCGGAAAAGGTGACGGCGAAGTTGAATTTTTCGTCGTCCGGTAGACCATGCTGCTGGCGCGTCGAGATTTGCGCGAGCAAGTTCTGGTGCGGAAGGCAGAGGGGCGACTCTTTGGGGAGGTGAAAATTGCGTTTCAGCTTTTCGAAGCCTTGCGGCGTCTTGCGCACGAAACCCATCTCGACCAGATCCTTCAACCACTGGTCCACCTGGCGCGGCGAAAGATTGAGGGCGGTCGCAAGCAAGCCCGGATCTTTGGCGTAACGTTCAACTCCTAAAAAGGCGTTGATCACCTTGTAGTAGGGGTTCAGGAAAAACCGCGTCTCGTGTCCGTCTTGGGCCTGCACGATCTCTTTTTGCAGATGCGCTTTGGACTTCAACTTTTCACGGCGGATATTTTCAAGCTTCGCTTTCAGCTTTTGTTTGCGTGGACCGCTGCCGGATCTTTCCCACTCCAGCAGGAGCAAGAGGTAATCTAGTTCCTCGTCGGCAAGACCGATCTCGTGGCCGATGGCGAAGCTTTGGTCGGCGCTCAGGTGCGCGCGCTCTTTGAAAACGTTCGTGAGGTAAGGGGGCTGGATTGAGGTTTTGTGCGCGAGCTTCTGTAAAGTGAAGCCCGGTTTGCGGGTCTTGAGGGCCTGGCATTCGCTGGCGAGGAAGGCGCGGTAGTTCCACTGGCTATAGATCGACACGGGGACCTCGTTATAAATAAAGTAATTCTATTTTAATAATATATTAAAATAAAATGGAAGAAAAGGGGCGGTCGCCTTAGAAGGGTTTTCGTTCCCTTCACCCCCTTTCCAATAGGAGTTTTTATGACAACGCTTCTTTCGTTGGTCCTGAGTTTCGGTCTTATCTCTGGTCTTTTCTCGACCGCCCACGCGTCCTGGTTCCAGGAGGGCTGCGCGAACGGCGACGCCAGCGTGCGCACGGCCAGCGGCCACAACGCGAACTACGTCCAGTACACCGAACGCCGCTACGGGCAAGACGGCATGAAAGAAAAGATCGTCCGCGATGACGAAGGCGAGATCCGCCTGGATCTGATCGAAGAAAAGTCTCTAAGCTCGGAAAGCCATAACGGCTGCGTCCCCGGTCAAGACTATGGCTTCGCGAGCTGGCGCGAGGTGAGCTACCGCAAAGTCGTCCTTCGCCGCGAGGATGGGAAGCCCTTCTCGAAGCATGCCGTGGGCGTTTCGAACGATCTCTTAACCATCACCGCGGATTTAATCTGTGAACAAGACGGCAATAGCGAAGTCATGTGTAAGAAAGAGTAGGCGCTGGCGGTCCCGGGGGGCCCGTGATAAAAGGTCCCCCATGACTTCCCTTCGCCGGTTACTTCAAGTCTCGATGCTCATGTTCTTGAGTGTTTCGGTGGACGCCCGCCAGCTGCGTGGCGACTGGGAAAGCTCCGGCGATCTGCCTTACATCTATACTCCCAAATATCCTTTCGCTTACGCCTGCCAGTTGGAAGTTTCGGACTTCCAGTTGCATTCGGTCGAGGGCGAAAACCGCCGCGTGTACGCGGTGGCGCAGGTGACATTGGATTCCGCGCGGAGTTCGGTTTCGGTCGAGGAGTTGCGTTGGGTGCCGGTCATCCGCGACTTCGATGCGGGCACCGATCGCGAGATCGTGGGGCCGCTGCCTTACGCGGTTCACGCGGGGCATGTGGGTCTGAGCTTCAATCAAATGCGGACGGGCGACGAAGTGACTCTGTACGCTTCGATCGGTTTGCAGGCGGGCGGCTTCGCCTTTGCCGACGACGGCCGGGCCACTTTCAAACGCACGGATAAAGTCCTCCGCACGAGCGCCGAGGTCGGCACCACCTCGGTCGCCGACGGCGAACGCCTCTATCGTCGTTTGTATGTGGAATGCGATAAAATCAAATAGTCATCACTGAACGGCGTCGGTCGCGCGTTCCGCGGACTCGCCCAATTGGACGTACCGTGTGCGGAGCTCGACGGGCGCGCGCACGTCCGCGCGGCGCGCGAGGTCCAGCGCCGCGAGCTTCACGAAGCCATGTCCCTGACGGGCGCGGACATCCGCGAAGGCCGAATCGACACGCAAATTCGAGTCCAGATTGTTCAGTCCCGCCTGCAGTTTCCCCATGTCGGTGAAACGCGAAAAGACGAACTTCGAGCGGCCGATGGCCTCGCAGTTTTCGCCGAGCCCTTTCGTTCGACGGTTGCTGCTCCAGTAGCAGATCTTGTCTCCATCCTTGCGGCTGAAGAGGACCATGTGCCCGGTCCCGTTCGCTCGATCGATCTTCACGATGTCGCCGGGTTTCGCCTCATTGATGTCGCGGAAGTTCTGGCCGCCCAGAAGTTCGATGACTTTTGCCGGCCCGTAACCGTTCGAGTTCCATACGTCGCGGAAAAGGCCCGAGTTGAGTGCCTTGCGGGCGTGTTCGGAGATGTCGATGCGTCCTTGTTTATGCAGTTCCCCCAAAGTTTTCAGGAGGGCCGCGTGGGTCGCGGACGTGCAGTGCGATCTTTTCGATCCTTGAACGTTGATCTCGCCGTCGCGCTCGAGCTTCGCCCAGCCGACGGACTTCGTGAGCGTGAAGCCTCGACCGCGTCCGATCTCGTCGGTCTCGAGGCTTTTGGCGGTCGTGAGCATCAGCTGGCTGAGGTTCGCGGGCGTACGCGGGGTCGGGGAGGGCGTCGTCGCGCGATCCGCGCGGAGGTACTTCGTCCAGACGTAGCCCGTGCGCCCGCCAAGATCGACGCGCGAGTAGCCCGTCGGGTTGTGTTCGAGAATCCGTAGGGCGCGGCCGTTAGGCACGCATTCTGAAACCGCCGCGCCGGAGCGAGCTTGCGTGCGGACGTTCAAGCAAATGCGCCGGGGCGTTTCGACCTTGTGGACCACCGCGGTGGCGAACGCTTCGAATGAAAGGAGTGTGAAAAAGACGAGCGCGAGGGGCGCTGCTTGCGACCGGGTGTGTACCCACATTCAGACCTCCATGGTCAGTTCCCTTGTCCTCAATCGTTGCAAGTTCCGTTCATCCGCAGGCTCGTGAATGGGCGGGCCTCGCGCGGGTTAAGGAACTCCGACCCGAGCCGATACTGATCAGCTGTCCAAAGCCTGGCCGTTTACGGTGTGCCCGTCTCCAGGGCTCCTTCAGAGCAGCCAATCGAAACCTGCGCGCCGTTGTCGGCGGGGTCGAAAAGGATTCCGACCCGGTGGAGCGCGCGATCCAAAGGACCCATGACGAAAAGACCCTGGGCGATTTTGCGGCCGCCCTGGGTCCACGCGATGCCCAGCCAGGTGCCGTCCGCGATCACCTGCACGTCGTGCGCGCCGGTGGTGAAGGCGCGGGTTTCACCGCCGTGCGAACCTTCGGCTTTCAGGCTCGCTTGGAATTTCCAGCTTCCCTGGTCCGCGGGCACATCGTCCGCGACCAACAGGACTTCGCAGACATAGGTGATCTCGGTCAGTTTTAGAGTCTGCGCTCCAGCGAACAGGGGCGCGGCAAACAAAAGCGAGGCAAAGACACGAAGGAATGTGTTCATGAGCTTGCGCTTAGTGGAAGGGGGCGGGGTCTCCAATGGATAATGCGTGGGGTAATGTCATTTCCCGTTCCACAACGGTATAAGGAGGCTCTTTGAAAGGACCTCGTATGGAATACCGTCGCCTTGGCAAATCCGGACTCAAAATTTCTCAGTTGTCTTTCGGTTCGTGGGTCACCTTCGGAAATCAGATGGACATCAAACCCGTCGTCGAGTCGATGGCGGTCGCGCGCGATCACGGCGTCAATTTTTTCGATAACGCCGAGGTCTACGCGGGCGGAAAATCCGAAGAGCTGATGGGCGCGGCGCTGAAAGAGCTGAAGTGGGCTCGTCACAGCTATTTGATTTCGACGAAGTTTTTCTGGGGGATTCACGACGGACCGAATACGAAAAATACGCTCAATCGCAAATATCTGCTCGAGGGGATGAACGCGAGCCTGAAGCGTTTGCAGCTCGATTACGTCGATCTGGTGTACTGTCACCGCGCCGATCCGCAAACGCCGCTGGAAGAGACCGTCTTCGCGATGCACGACCTGATCCAGCGCGGGCAAGCGCTGTACTGGGGAACTTCGGAGTGGACCGCGGACGAGATCCGCGGCGCCTGGTCGATCGCCGATAAGTACGGTTTGCACAAACCCATCGTCGAACAACCTCAGTACAATCTCTTTCACCGCGAGAAAGTCGAGAAAGAATTCGCGCGTCTTTACGATGAGGTGGGGTTGGGGCTCACGATCTGGAGCCCGCTCGCCAGCGGCATCCTGACCGGAAAATATCTGAACGGCATTCCCGAGCAGAGCCGGGGCGCCATGATGGGCTGGGTCGGCGAAGAGGCAAAGAAGGCCGAGAAGATCGAGAAGACCAAGAAGTTCGTCGCGATCGCGCAAGAACTTGACGTGACGCCGGCGGCGCTCGCCATCGCTTGGTGTTCGTCAAATCCGCGGGTCTCGAGCGTGATCACGGGCGCGAGTCGCGTCTCGCAGGTCGGCGACAATATGAAGGCCTTGGCGGCGCTCCCGAAATTGACCATCGAGGTGCGGGAACGTTTAGAACAGATCTTCGGTGAAAACTCGAAGTAGACGTCTTGCCATCCGGGCTTTTTTAGTTCATGCTTGAAACATTCCTATCGCGGAGGTGCCTATGAACAACAAAACTCAAAATCAAACTGAGATTGTGGTCAGCGCGTCCGCTCGTTCTTGCGAACAGCGCGGCGCCTGAGGGCGTCTTTCGCTCAGTGAACGCCCGAATCTCAACATTTCAATTCTAAATCACTGAGTTTCCTTTTTGAGGAGATTTCAGAATGGCGATTTTATTCCGGGTCGTGACCGACTCGGGTTCGCATTACGGGGTCGTCGACCCCGACGGTGAATTTTGGCCCGCGCGACTGGCGGGTCGGTTTTTTAATATGGAAAAGTCCGCGCGCCCGGTCGTGGGTGACTGGGTGGAAGGACGTTTAGAGCCCGGTGGCTGGGTCTTCGTTGAAGAACGCCGGCCGCGCCAAACGCTCATCACGCGACGGGTGGGGCGTTTCGAAACGCAAGACCTCGCCGCGAACGTGGATCTGCTTTTGATCCTGAGTTCGCTGAACGAGGACTTCAATTTGAATCGTTTCGACCGCTACCTTGCGCTCGCGCACCAGGCGGGCATCAAGGCGTGGATCGTGCTGACCAAGCTTGATCTCTGCACGGACGTCGCGACCTTTCGTGACGAAGCCCGCGCGCGTTTGGGTGGGGTGCCGCTTTACGCGGTCAGCGCCGAAACCGGCGAAGGGATCGCGGAGCTGGGGGAAGATCTCGCGCACGTGAGCCGGGCGGGCGGGACCATCGCGGTCCTGGGTTCGAGCGGGGTGGGAAAATCCACGCTCACGAACGTTTTGGTTCCGGAGGCGCGCATGAAAACGAGCGCGATCCGCGAACACGACGGACGGGGGCGCCACACGACCACGCACCGTGAGATCTTGCGACTCGCGGACGGGGGCTGGTGGATGGACTCGCCCGGCTTGCGGGGACTGAAGCCCGAGTTCGGGACGGGCGAAGTGTCGGCCCACACCGAGGATCTGGAGGCTTTGATCCTCTCGTGCCGCTTCACCGACTGCGCGCACGTCGACGAACCCGGCTGTCGGGTCCGCGCCGCGATCGCGGAAGGCACTCTCGAGGAAGCGCGTTGGGAGAGTTTTTGGAAATTGAAGTCCGAAGAACTTCACCAAGAACGGATGGAGGATCCCCTTGAGCGGCGCAAAGAGCGGGAACGTTTTCACCGGCAAGTTGCGGCGGCGACCGAGCACGCGAGGTTCCGGCGACGGGGCTTCAAATAAGAAAGGGGGCGTAAGCCCCCTTCTTTGATTGCGCTAGCTGCGCCAGCTGGTCCGTTGAGCTAGCTTCGCCAGCTGATTTACTGAGCTAGCTTCGCCAGCTGAGCGTCGTCTCTTTGACGGGGTGTTTGAATTCGGTGGCCGGGTCGGTTTCGAATTTGGTCCATTCGTCTTTCAGACGGAAGTACCACTTCGCTTGGGTGTCGGCGTCGTTGATCAGCATCAAGGTCGGATCCCACTTGAGGCCGTCTTGCTGTTGAGTCACGGCGTCTTGATCCTGTTTCAGGAAGACGCGCGCGAATTTGCGGATGAAGGGGCTCAGCAAAGTGAAAAACCACGAATCCCAGTAAACCATCTGCGTGATGCGGGTCAGCTTGTCGTTCACGGGAGTCAGCGCCGTGTACGAATAGAAGTTGCGGGGGCCGACGACGACGTGTTCGGTGCGGGTCGCGGGCAATTGAAAGGAAATTTCGGTCGTGGGAGCGCCGCCCAACATCTTATAGGCTTTCGAGTTGGACGAAGGTTTGTGACGACTCATCTGAAAACCGAAAGGGATCGGACGGAAGGTTTTTTTCTTTTCGTAACTCGAGCGGCTCGAGCGCCAGAACCAGGATTTGTGAATGTAAGGGCCGTGCGCGGGATCCATCAGACCGATGACCGCGTGGTCGATGTGACACGGAAAATCGGCGTATTCGACGAAGCGCGGTTTCGCGTTCATCGGTAAAAAAGGAATGCGCGGAGGTTCGGGCGCAAGTTCACGGTCGAGCGTCGCTTGCGTGGCGCTGGCGGACTTGGGCGGCGTCAGGAAGACCCACACCATACCTTGGAATTCTTGGCAGTCGTACTGGCGCACTTTGATTTTACGGCAATCGAGTTTTTGATCCGTGGTCAGCGAGGGGATCGAGGTGCAGGTGCCTTGTTTGTCGAACGTCCAACCGTGGTAGGGGCATTCGACTTCGCCTTGGACCCAACGTCCGTAGGAAAGGGGAATTCCGCGGTGCGGGCAGATGTCGCGCAAGGCCGTGGGTTTTCCGTTCTCATCACGGAAAATCACGAGGGGCTCATCCGCGATCACGCGGTGGACCAGGGACTTCTCTTTGAGCTCGTCGGTGAGGCAGCCCAAATACCAGTGATTTTTCAGGATGGTTTCCATGCCCCGGGTTCTAGTGGGTGGGGGGCACGGGGTCAAAGCGGATTTTACGAGGGGCGGGCAGGCTGGCGCCGCGGTCCCAATAGATTCGTCGGTAGCCGAGTGCAAGGAGCTCCCGCGCAAGTTTTGGTGCATCCGTATCGTGAATTCCTTCACTCAAAATGACGAGCGCGTCGGACTCGGGCCGAGGTTCGCGGATCAACGCCAATTTTTCGCGCAAGGGGACGCCGCGGAGCTGGGGCGTGCGCACGATGGAAGAACCTTGTCGCCAGGCAAGAGAGGCGGGGCGAAACACGATGGCGCCCGTGATGCGTAAATCTTTGTGGCGCTCGGGCGAGATGTCGATCACGCCGGGCAGGGAGTCAAAATACAGCGGCGGAGTCGGTGTGAATACGCGCAGCGCAGGTCGGGTTTGGCGTTTCTCGCGGAGAGTTTCGAGAGCGCCACGCCAGGCCGTCGTGGCCGCCGGGATTTCGACCGAGGCGCTTTGGACTTTGGCGGCCTCTTCGGGGCGACGGATCTTGACGGACTCTGCCGGTGCGGGTTGCGTTTCGATGTCCAGTCGGTTCGTGAGCCCGATCCACGCGATCCATCCGGTTTCGCGTGGATCGAACCACAGCCGTTGCACGAGCGTTTGCGCGCCGTCGACGCGCAAGATGCGTGCGAGTCCGATCACGAACGCGGTCTCGGCCGGTTTTTCGAAGCGGATCAAGCGAAGAGTGTCGCCCGGGGCGCAGGTTGTGGGGAGTGCGCGCGGCAGGAGCCGCATCTCTTCGCGCTCAAAAAAGGCGGCTTCGTCCGCGTCGAGGACGCGGTCGCCGCAGGTGCTGGTGGGCGGGGATTCGGCCGGGAATAAGGCGTAGAAATTTTTGAGCCCCTGCGCCCCGGGATAGTACCAGTAAAGATTCATGTAGCCGCGCAGGCGGAGCTCACGCAGAAGATCGAAAATCCCCGCGTTGCGCAGATCGGGTGAATCCATGATCAGGACGAGCGGCGGTCCCGGCAGGGGTAGTTTTTCGAAGGCGAAGCGAGAGACGTCCTCGAAAGGAATCGGGCGGGCATCGGGGACTTCGAAGCGGGGACCTTCCCCGGTGCGTAAGTCGATGCGAACGTGCGGGACGGCGTTGACGGGAAGCTGCAAGAGCACCTCCGCGAGGCCAAGGCCGTCCGGAGCGAGCGTGCGCTCCAGCAAGAGCGGCGTGACTTCGACGCGGACGTGAATTTCCGATGAGCTTTCATTTTGTAGGGTCAGGCGCGCGCGTCCCCATACGATAGTTTGGTTTTTCGCGTTTCGTCGCGAGAGCGACAGATCCTGTCCCGTGCGTACACAATGTACGGACGGAAGGCGCCATACGAGGGAGTGTTGCGAGGCGGCCTCGGCGCGTTGCTCTTCGGAGAGCTCGAGATTGAGAAGGACTCGTGCACCCGATTTCGAACAGGCGGAGGTCGCTTGCGGAACGGGAGCTTTCGCTTGGGCGGGGAGGCCGCCGAACATGAGCAGGAAGACGAGGACGAAGGCGAAATGAAAGAGGGCCGTTCTCTGCATGACGGCCTCGGGATTTAGTCTTGACCCTCTGGCGGGGCAAGTTCAAATTACCCCGATGGCGGGATCGCAGCTCCGGAACAACGCAATTGCAGGAATAAACAAAAAGGGCGGACTTTTAGTCTATCCGATTAAAAATAAGAAAGAGCCCGAGTCCATCTGGAGCGTGCTTTTCCCCCGTACGGAAATGCGCTGGTCCTGGGACGAGGACGCCGACAATCGCGTGGGGCGCGTGTGGCTGTTGAAAGAAGAACTTTCGCGCTCGGGCGAGGTTGTCTACGGCAAGTGGTTCAAGGGGCGCGCGACATTTCTGTCCTTCGATGCTTTTAAAAACCTACGCGCCTATCTGCGGGAGGTCCCGCTTCGCCGTCCCGAAGCGCATCAGATGCTCGAAGTTCTGGAAATGGACTCGCCGCTTTCGACAAAACAGTTGAAGGTTGCGGTCGAGCTTCAGGGCCGCCTCTTCGAATCGACCTTCACGAAGGCCCAGAGGGAACTTTTCGAAAAACTAGAAATCGTCGGTTTCGGAGAAGTGGAAGACTCGGCCTTCCCTTCGATGGCGATCGGCGCTTCGAAACTCATCTTTGAAGAGTTGTGTTTAGCGAGCGATGAAATCTCGTCGAGTGCGGCGGAAGAGTTTCTTCTAAACCTTTGGGGGGGGGAGCACCCTTTTATGCAATACGCTCACAAGATCCGTCGCAGATTTGATCCCTAAGTTGTCTTTTCCTTAGTGCAAACACCGAATGACTTGATGAAGGTCTGGCCTCTTCATCAAGAGTGTGTGAGCGTCGTTTTATTTTGAGCCGACGGCTTCAGTATGGGTTCTTTATTGTCGATGAGTTGATCGACTATGGCCCAGCACTTACGGCGAAATCTTCTTAATCTTCTTCAAAGTTTTCAAAAGCATGGGCTTGCGAAGCGATCTTTCGCCGCGTTGGTCTTGGTTTTTGCAGCCACGTTCCATTCTTCGGACGTTCAAGCCGCGACGGTTCCGAACACGATCAACTTCAATGGCTATTTGACGGACTCGAACAACTCTCCGCTGACTCGCGCGAACAAAGTTCGCTTCGGTCTTTATGTGAATGGCGCGCGGGTTTGGTATGCGGAATACAATGTCAACGTCACGTCCGGATATTTCTCGGTGATCCTTGGTGGCAATGCGCAGGGTGGGATCGCGCTCGATCCTTATTCTTCGGCGATGTTGCCGGCAAATATGCTCCCCATCACTTCGGATGTTTTAGGTTTCGTCGCGCATACAACTCCGGTGGAAATCGAAGTCGAAGTTTTCAATGGCTATACGTTTGAAGTGCTTTCGACACGCTTCCCGATCACCTCGTCGCTGTTCGCGCTGCGTGCGGACTCGGTGGGTGGTTATCAAGCCGCGAATCTCGCGAAGATGGATTCTTTGGGTAACATCGTGGCTTCAAATGGTTCCATCGTCATTAGTCCTTCGGGTCAATGGATGGGCAACACAAGTGGGCTTCAAGGTGCCACGGGCGCGACGGGCGCGGTCGGCGCGACCGGCGAAGTTGGAGCCACAGGAGCGACGGGTGCCACTGGCGCAACCGGTGAAGTCGGAGCTACGGGCGCAGTGGGTGCCACTGGTGCAACAGGCGAAGTTGGAGCCACAGGCGCGACCGGTGCTACTGGCGCGACAGGTGAAGTTGGAGCTACGGGCGCAGTGGGCGCAACTGGCGCGACAGGTGAAGTTGGAGCCACAGGCGCGACCGGTGCTACTGGCGCGACAGGTGAAGTCGGAGCTACGGGCGCAGTGGGTGCCACTGGTGCAACAGGCGAAGTTGGAGCCACAGGCGCAACGGGTGCCACTGGTGCGACAGGTGAGGTTGGAGCCACAGGCGCGACCGGTGCTACTGGCGCGACCGGTGAAGTTGGAGCCACAGGCGCGACCGGCGCTACTGGTGCGACCGGTGAAGTTGGAGCTACAGGCGCAACGGGTGCCACTGGTGCGACAGGCGAAGTTGGAGCCACAGGTGCGACCGGCGCAACTGGCGCAACGGGTGAAGTCGGAGCCACAGGCGCGACCGGCGCTACTGGTGCGACA
>JAHBUW010000021.1 GCA_019637875.1 Pseudobdellovibrionaceae bacterium
TGACTTCCTCGGTAAGACAGTGAGCGGATTGATCCACTTGCCATTTTTGATCAGTTCGAAATGAAGATGCGGTCCGGTCACGGCCCCCGTCGCACCCACGCAGCCGAGGGGGGCGCCTTGGGCGACGCGGGCGCCACGGGCGGGGAGGCGGCAGCCGGGACTCAGGTGAAGATAGCGTGTTTTCGTTCCGTCGCCATGATTAATCGTGATCATATTTCCCGCGCCGCCGTTGCAGGAGCTGCGCCCATTGCGGCAACCGCCGGCGGAGACCTCGATGACGCCCGCTTTGGCCGCGCGAACCGTCGCTCCGTTGTTGCGTGAGATGTCCGTTCCACGATGAAGCTTAACCACGCCCTTGATCGGATGGCGTCGGTATCCGAAACCACTCCTCACCACTCCCGAAACGGGCCAGATAAAGTTGGACTTTGAATTTGTCGCGCGGGCGATGGCTGAAAGATCCTCGGTGGCGCGGCGGGTGGCCG
This sequence comes from Pseudobdellovibrionaceae bacterium, assembly GCA_019637875.1. Taxonomy (NCBI): domain Bacteria; kingdom Pseudomonadati; phylum Bdellovibrionota; class Bdellovibrionia; order Bdellovibrionales; family Pseudobdellovibrionaceae; species Pseudobdellovibrionaceae bacterium. The sequence goes on from JAHBUW010000021.1 coordinate 483, forward strand.
TGGCGGGCTCGGCGCAGTTGGTGCATCCGACCCGTGCTTCGGTTCGGCTCTCACGGGGCTGGTCCGCTTCGACGGGTGTTTCGATGGGGGTGAAAAAACGGGCGTTTACCCATCCGGTGCTCACCTGTTTGACCCCGTTGGGTGAACGCACGATCTGGACGCGGTACCAAGTTTCGCCGTTACGCAGTTTACGGGTACGCAGAACTTCGATCTCTTCATAGCGTTTCACTTCACCGAGAACCTCGTGACCCGTCCGGCCCGCGCCATTCCAGAAGCGCACATCGGTATGGTTGGTTTTCACCGTATGTCCCATCGCGTTTTGGAACACGCCGAATCCCGCGATCACGATGAGGGCATGGAGCAGGATGTGGTCGTATTTCCGCAAGGCCATGGCCTATGGAATTGCAGACGGGGTGCCAGATGTAACTCATTTGAAGGCGTTCCAATTTTCCTTGAAACGCCCAAATGTTTTTCGGGTGGCCAGCGTGGAAAGGCTATCGATCCTTGGTCCGCAGCAGCCGAAGCGCGTTCAATGTGACAAGGACGGAGGCGCCCAGATCGGCGGCCACCGCCAGCCAGAGGTTCGAGAGGCCGACGATCGCAAGGACCAGGAATGCGGCTTTGGTCGCGATCGCGAAGGCGATGTTGAACCGGATCACATTCAGTGCCCGTCGCCCCTGCTGAATCGCGCGGGGAAGTTGGGCGAGGTCGTCCTGCATTAAGCTGATATCGGAGGTCTCGATCGCGGCATCCGTCCCGGCCGCTCCCATCGAGATGCCGACACTGGCGTTCGCCAAAGCCGGAGCGTCGTTGACTCCATCGCCGACCATACCGACATAGGTGTAGCGGGCGGTGAGATTTTTGACGGCCTCCACCTTCGCTTCCGGAAGGAGATCTCCCTTTCCTTGATCGATCCCGGTCTGCGCGCAGATCGCGTCGACCGTCCTCTGATTGTCGCCGCTCAGAACGACGACATGCTGAATTCCGACCCGGTGAAGTTCCGCGATGGCCTCTTTCGCGTTCTTCTTGACGGTGTCACCGAGTCCGAAGATGGCCAAGACTTCGCCCGGTCGCCCGCCTTCGTTCAGCCGACCGAGGATCACGACGGACATGGATTGCTGTTCCAGGGAAATCAGATGGGCTTCAATCTGGGGATTGCATAAACCCAGCTCATGAGTCATGCGGTGATTGCCGACAAAGTAGGGGCGGCCATCGATATGTCCCTGGGCCCCGCGGCCCGCAATGACACGATAGTCGGTGATTTCCTTCAGCGGCCCCCGTGGGCCGCCTTGATAAGCCATGACCGCCTTGGCGAGCGGATGCGAAGACAGACTTTCGAGGGCGTAAGCGAAGTGAAGGGCTTCGGTTTCGTCCTTTGCGCCATAAAGGCGGAAGCTTTGAACTTGGAACCGGCCTTCGGTGAGGGTTCCTGTTTTGTCGAGGGCCACGGCCTGGAGGCGTCCCAGAACTTCGAGGTACTTTCCGCCTTTGACCAAAACTCCGCGCCGCGCGAGGGAGGCCAGTGCGGAGACGACCGAAATGGGGGTCGCGAGAACTAATGCGCAGGGGCAAGCGATCACGAGTAGAACCAGCGCGCGGTAAAACCAAACATCGAACTCTCCACCCAGAATGAACGGGGGGACCGTGGCGACGAGCACGGCCACCAAGAACACGATCGGGGTGTAGATCCGCGCAAACCGGTCGACGAATCGTTCCGATGGAGATTTCTGATCTTGGGCCTCCTCGATCAGACGCATGACTCTTGATATTTTTGTATCTTGGAAGGCCTTGGTCACCTGAACGGTCAGCCCGCCCTGCTCGTTGAGAGTGCCCGCGAAGACGCTGTCGCCGGGGCCTTTTTCGACGGGGACGGATTCTCCCGTGAGTGGGGCCTGATTCACGCTGGATGTGCCCTCAGTGACGGTTCCGTCTAGGGGGAAACTGTCTCCCGGGCGAACGATGATGAGGTCTCCGAGACCAACTTGCGCCACTGGCAGGGCCACGATCGCACCATCGCGTTTGACTTGCGCGATTTGGGGCGTCAGCTTCAGGACCGCGCGAATGGCTTGGCGTGCTCGGGCGACACTGAAAGCCTCAAGCAGTTCGGCCAGCGAGAACAAAAACACGACGGTCGCGCCTTCCGAATACTCTTGGATGGCGAAGGCTCCCGCCGCCGCGATCGTCATCAAAAAGTTCATATCGAGGGATCTTTGTTTCACCGCCCGTAGAGCTTTCGGAAACACGAGGGCCCCGCTGAGGGCCGTCGAGAGTCCGAAGACGGCGAAGGCCATCATGGGCGAGAGATTTTCACTCCAATCCAGAGCGAGTCCCGCGACCAAAAGAACTGCGGAGAGGGAGAGGAGGGCGATGCCTTTACGGTGGCTGACAAAAAATCCAGGCGCTTCGTTTTCGACCACGCGCACGCCGGTTTTTTCGATTTGCGCCCGGACCTGGTCTTCCCGAATTGACTTCGGGTATTGAACGGTCGCCGTGGACGCGATCAAATTGACCGCGACGGAGGTGATCCCCAATTCGGCGAGAGATTTGGTGATGGCGTTCACCTCGTCCGAGCAGTCCGCCCCCGAAATGTGAAAGACACTTTCGTTCTCGCCTTCCCGCGCGGCGCCGAGCGCCGGTGCGGGAGATTCCTCGGAATGGCAGTCGTGGCAATGCGAGGTGTGTGATCCTGGATGCGAACTCATATTAGTGGGCGACCTTTCCTTTGAAGCGATTCTCAAAAAGGGAGTAGAGGATTGGCAGTACGATCAGAGTCAAAAGCGTGGAGGAAACGATGCCGCCGATCACGACCGAGGCCAGCGGTCTTTGCACTTCCGCGCCGACGCCCGTGGAAAGCATCATCGGCAAGAAACCGAAAATGGCGACAAGGGCCGTCATCAAGACCGGGCGTAGTCGAATCAATGTTCCGGTGAAGACGAGCTCTTTTCCCGTGTACCCATCCTGCTTGAGCTGGTTGAAATAGTTCACGAGCACGACCCCGTTCAACACCGCGATACCGGAAAGGGCGATGAAACCGACGCCGGCCGAGATGCTGAAGGGGAGCCCATTGAGCACCAGGCTGACGACGCCTCCGACGAGGGCGAACGGAACGCAGAGGAAGATGAGAGCGGTCTGGCCCACGCTGCCGAAGGCCGCGTAGATCATCAAAAGCACCACGACCAATGAGATCGGCGTCAGAAGGAGCAGACGTGAACGCGCCTCCTGCAGATTTTTGAAGTTGCCTCCCCATTCGACGTAGTAACCCTGTGGCAGCTTCACTTCCTGCTCGACCCGTGCTCGCGCCTCTTGCACGAAACTCTCCGTGTCTCGACCACGCAAGTTGATGAGGACGGCGGAACGGCGGTTTGAGTCTTCCCGGTTGATGGACCCGAACGTTTCGCTGAATTCCGTTTGCGCGAGTTCCGCAAGCGGGGCGGTGACGTTCGTTCCGACAGCCACGGGCAGCCTTCGGATGGTTTCAAGATCCGAGCGTTCGTCTTCGGCGAGTCGTACCACGATCGGAAACTTCCGCTCTCCTTCGTAAAGGTATCCGGCCTCGCGGCCCCCAAGCGCGATGGCGATCGTGTCTAGAACGGCCACTTTGGGAGCTCCGTAGCGATCCATTCGCGTTTCGTCGGGCGTGACGCGCAGGACGGGACTCGTTCCCGCCAAATCGACTTCGACGTCGCCCGCGCCAGGCACCTTCGTCACGATGGTTTGAATTTGCTTTGCTAGGTTCATATTCGTCTGCAAATCGGGCCCAAATACCTTCACCGCTACGTCCGCACGCGTCCCCTCGAGAAGTTCGTTGAAACGCATCTGGATGGGTTGGGAAGCGAGATAGTTTTGTCCGGGTAGCTCCTTTTCGAGTCGCGCGACGAGAGTGTTCACGAGGGACTCGTAACTGTGTTTGCCCGTTTCTTCGTGAGTGGGCCACTCTTTTCTTTCTTTGAGCATGATGTAAGTGTCCGAGACGTTCACGCCCATGGGGTCGGTGGCCACCTCGGATGTTCCGATCCGCGAGAACACGTTCTGAACCTCGGGGTACTGACGAATGATCCGTTCCGCCTTGACTTGGAACGCGATGGATTGATCCAAGCTAATATTGACGGGGCGGATCATGTGGAAGGCGTAGGAGCCTTCGCTGAGTTGCGGCAAAAATTCCGCGCCCCGAGAGGCGAAAAGCGCGACTCCCACCATCACGGCCGCCACCGCGATCGAGAGCGTGGCGGCTTTGTACCTGAAAGTGGCCTCGAGAATCGGTTGATAAAGGCGCCGCACCCACTGCATCAGGCGGGGTTCGGATTCGTTGGCATGTCCTGAGAGCAGAAGCGAAGCCAGGGCCGGTGCGGTCGTAAAGGAAAGCACCAAGGCCGACGCAACGGCGATCGCGAATGTTGCCGCCATGGGGCCGAACATTTTTCCTTCGATACCGACGAGGCCGAAGATCGGCAGGAAAACGACCACGACGATGAGTTCGCCGAACCCGGCGGCGACCCGAACTTCGACGGCGGCGTCGTAAACGGCCTTCTGTAGCTCCTCTCGGCTCAACGGGCGACCGTATTTCTTCGCGAGGTCATTCACGTAGCGGACGCAGTTGTCGATCAAGATGACCGTTCCATCGACGATGATTCCGAAGTCCAGCGCCCCGAGACTCATCAGGTTTCCCGAAATCCCAAGGGGTTTCATGATCAGAAAGGTCGCCATCAGAGAGAGGGGGATCGTCACCGCCGTGATGAGGGCGGCGCGGACATTTCCGACCAACAGGAAGAGAATCACGATCACGAGCGTCGCACCCAACGCGAGATTGTGCTCGACCGTACCGAGGGTCGCATTGACGAGGTTCGAGCGATTGTAGACCGTCGTCATCACGTACTCTTCGGGAAGGGATTTCGCGACTTCTTGCACCCGCGCTTCGACGCGGTTCGCGACGATTCTGCTGTTCTCGCCCAGCAGCATCATCACGGTTCCGAGAACGGTTTCGTTTCCGTTCACCGTCGCCGCACCGGTACGCAGCTCCTTGCCGAGTTTGATTTGTGCGATCTCCCCCAGCTTGATGATCTTGAACGAGTCGAGCTGTTTGACGGGGACGTTCGCGATATCGCTCGGACTTTTGAAGAGTCCTACGCCTTGAACGAGGAACTGCTCCGCGGTCTGTGAAATATAGCCGCCGCCGACATTTTTATTCGCTTTTTCGAGGGCGAGGGTGATGTCGTCGAAATGAATCCCGTAGGTCACCATCTTCGCGAGATCGGGTTGGACGTGGTACTGACGCTCGAAGCCGCCGGTGGTGTTGATCTCGGCGATTCCCTCGACCGTCATCAGTCGCGGTTTGACGTACCAGTCTTGCAAGGCCTTGACGTCCATCAACTGGCGGAGTCGCTCTTCGGGATCTTGTGCCGGATTTTTGACGTCCAGAGTGTATTGGTAGATTTCACCGAGGCCGGTTGAAATCGGCCCCAGGCGGGATTCAGCCCCTTCCGGCAAATCCCCGATCACGCTCTGTAGGCGCTCCGAGACCATTTGACGAGCGCGGTAAATGTCGATCCCGTCTTTGAATACGATCGTCACTTGCGAGAGGCCGAAACGCGTGACGGAGCGGACCTGGGTTACGCCCGCGATTCCGCGCATCGCGCTTTCGGTGGGAAACGTGATCGTCCGTTCGATCTCTTCGGGTGCAAGGCCGGCGATGCTGGTGTTGACCTGAACCTGATTGTTGGTGATGTCCGGGACCGCATCGATCGGAAGGTTCTGAAAGGCGACCAGACCGGCGATCGCCATCGCGAAGGTCAGCAGCAGAACAATCCCGCGGTTATAGACGGAAAAATGAATAATTTTGTTGATCATAAGGTCATCCTTAGTGTGAGTGGCCTTCGGCCATGCCGCCGGTGGCGGCGAGTTCCGCGATCCGCACGAAGCCGAGTCCCGCAATCAGGATCTCGTCTCCGGGTCGCAAGTCCTTTGAAGAAACGCGAATCGTTTCGCCGGACTGGCTCGCAGGGGTGAAATCGATACGTTTGATGAATCCCGCGCGTCGCCGATAGAGGCTCACTTCGCTGCCTGATCGGACGGTCGCCATTTTGGGCAGCGTCCAGGGACCGGCATCCTTCAGCACGATGGCCCGGATTTCGAAGTTTTTCTCGGCCTCTGGAGACAGTTTGAATCCGTCGTGATCGTCGATGGCGACAATCCCTTTCTCGGGGCCCACGTTTTCGGGCGTTTCGGAACGTTCTTCAGTGTGGTCGGGGCCGTGCTCATCGTGTTCATCCGCGCTCCAGGCCGGGGGCGTGATCAGCAGAAAGCAAACGAGAATCCAGATCTTGTTTTTCATGTTCCGACCTCCGGTAAGATGCCGTCGAGAATCTGCGCTTCCAGCAAACTGTCGATGGCGGTGGCCTCGCGCTCATTGCGGCTGCGCTCCAGTTCGAAATGCGTACGGTGTGACTCGATCACGAGGGCGCTTGGAATCATTCCGCGGCCGAAGAGTCGGTCCACCGCTTTGTGGCGCTTCTCCATGTCCTGGTGGCTCGGGCCTTCGTTCAGGGCCTTGACGGATTGGCGGTAAATCCGCGCCAATTCTTCGCGCTGAATTCCTTGCTCGCGAAGGCCGGTTTGGCGTCGATTTTCTTGCAGCCGTAGGGCTGCTTGCGAGGCCGCTTTCGCGCCGCCATTCGTATTGAAAATGGGAAGGGGAAGGCTCAGGTTCATGCCGAAGAGTTGATTGGAGCGATTCGCCTCTCGCTGCACTTTGACGCTCGGGCCGATCGCCAAAATGGGCCACGCTTCGCTGCGGGCCACGTCAAGGTCGGCTTGGGCTGCCGCGATCTCGGCATCGAAAAGTCGCGCTTGCGAGGACGGCGCGGGAGACGCTGGCCGTTTCATTTCGGGCCACGATTTCGGGGCGGGGGGGAGAAGGCGGCGCAAGTTTGGACCCGTCGTTCCGGCTTTGCTTCGGAAGAAGGCTTCGAGGCCCGCGATCTCGTCGGCGAGCGCGACGGCTTTGAACTGAAATTCGCCGTAGGCCGACTGAAACAGCGACAGGGACACCTCTTGCTCGGGATTGAGTCCGGGGCGTCGCGCGTACTGTGAAATCAGCTTCGCGTAGCTCTGCAGGGTCTCGTCGACGATCTCGATCTCGTGAGCCGTTTGCCGCAAACGATGCAGTCTGAGAATGGATTCGCGACGGAGTTCCGCGCGGGCGAGTTGATGGCGAAGTTCCGCGATCCGGACTTGGCTTTCCGCGACGGAGCGGCGCGCGGCGCGCCGCGCGCCGAGTTCAAGGGGGATCGCGAGGGAGAGATCGGTTTCGCTTTGGCGAGTGCCGTCGGCGTCCCCTTGAAAAGTCTCTGCGGAGAACTCGGGATTTTTCCATTGTTCGGCGGCGCCGATTTGTGCCTTGTTTCTTTCGACTTCAAGGCGGCTCGACTGCAGTTCGGCGGACTGTTCTTCGAGACATGCGAAGAGTTCATTGATGGATGTCGGGGATGGGCACTCCGCGCGTGCGGTCGATATTGCGCACGTGAGCGCGAGCAGTCCCGTCAGGGAAATAAGACGATTCACGTCAACCTCGTTGGTGAGATGTAAGTTTAAATGGGCAAAGACGGCCGCTCACCGCGATCGCGGCGGGCTTAAAACTAGGCGAGGCGAGGAGGACGACGTCGAGCTTCGAGATCCGGCGCCGCCAGGAGATGGCGTTCCGCAAAGCGATTGCTTTTCGCAAAATGGACCATAAGGTTGCTGTCCGCTACGGGCGCTGACGTGAACAGACAGTGTCCGAAATGGGCATGCCCCGAATGGCAAGGGTCGCCGCAGGACTCTTGATCGGTGGTCTGGGGGGACGCGGAGTGTTCGGTCAGAATGGATCCGGAACCGACGCATTCTTGCTGATGTGACAGGGAGACGTCCGCGTCATGGGGTTTGACTTGAAGGGCACCGGAAATCAAAACCGTTCCCAACAGGGTCACGAGCATCAAAATGAGAAAACGCCCCAGTGCATTCACGCCTTCAATTTATCGGATCCCGTTGGAGTTGACAAGGGAAGCTTTGGCATCCCTCATGTCCGCGTTCGGAAGTCCCGGCCGACTCAGGCCGGGACTTCCATTCAGATAAGAAGGAAAATTCTCGTTACTTCTTACCGACTTGCAGATCAAAGCGATCGTTGTTCATGACTTTGTTCCAAGCGGCGACGAAATCACTCAAAAACCTCTGCTGTCCATCGTTCGCGGCGTAGAGTTCCGCGAGCGCGCGCAGCTCCGAATGCGAGCCGATCAGCAGGTCGACGGGAGTCGCCGTCCACTTGACCGCACCGGTCTTGCGATCGACACCTTCATACATTCCGGCGGTTTTCGCTTTTTGCCACTTGGTCGACATATCGAGAAGGTTCACGAAAACGTCGTTGGTCAACTGACCCGGACGATTCGTGAACACTCCGTTTTTCGAACCGTCGGCGTTGATGTTGATGGCGCGCAGACCGCCCATCAAGACCGCCGCTTCCGGAACGCTCAATCCTAACATGTACGCGCGGTCGACGAACGAGTCCACCGGGGACAGATAGTTGCCCGGACCGAAGTAGTTGCGGAACGCGTCCGCTTTCGGCTCGAGGAAGGCGTAGGACTGAACGTCCGTCTGCTCTTGAGTCGCGTCGCCGCGACCCAAAGTCACGGGAACCGTGATCTTTTGTCCCGCGTCTTGCGCCGCTTTTTCGATGCCGGCCGCGCCGCCGATGACGATCAGGTCCGCCATTGAAACCTTCTTGTTGCTCCAAGCCGACTTGTTGAAGTCGTTCTGGATCTTCTCGTAGGCCGCGAGCACCTTCGCGGTGGCCGCGGGGCTGTTCACCGCCCAGTCTTTCGCGGGAGCTAGACGCAGACGCGCGCCATTCGCGCCGCCACGCATGTCGGTCTTGCGGTAAGACGCCGCCGAAGCCCACGCCGTGCGCACGAGATCCGAAGTCGAAAGTCCCGCGTCCAGGATCTTTTTCTTCAAACCATTCGCGTCGCTTTCGCTGATCTGTTTGTAGTCGGGGGTCGTGATGGGGTCTTGCCAGAGCAGAACCTCGGCCGGAATTTCGCTGCCGACGTAACGCGCGCGCGGTCCCAGATCACGGTGCGTGAGTTTGAACCAGGCCTTCGCGAAGGCGACTTCGAACTCGCGCGGATGCTCGAGCCAGCGCCGGGTGATTTTGCCGTACTCGGGATCCATCCGCAGCGCCATGTCCGTGGTGAACATGATCGGTGCGTGACGTTTCTTCGGGTCGTGCGCATCGGGCACCATCGAGGCACCTTGGCCGCCCGAGGGGATCCACTGCGTGCCGCCCGCGGGACTTTTGCTTTTCACCCAGTCCCACGCGTAAAGGTTCGCGAGGAATTGGTGTGTCCACTGCGTCGGCGACGCGGTCCATGCGCCTTCGAGGCCCGAGGTCGTTGCGTCGGCGCCAACGCCGGTGCCGCATTTGTTCTTCCAACCCATGCCTTGCTCTTCAACACCGGCGGCGCCGGGCTCGACGGCCACGCATTTGTCGGGACGATGACGGCCGTGCGCTTTACCGAACGTGTGTCCACCCGCGATCAATGCGACGGTTTCTTCGTCGTTCATCGCCATGCGGCCGAAGGTCTCGCGGATGTCTTTTCCTGCCGCGATGGGATCGGGATTACCGCCCGGGCCTTCCGGATTGACGTAGATCAAACCCATTTGGACTGCGGCCAGAGGGCCGTCGAGTTTGCGGGCTTTTTTGTCTTTGTTTTCTTTGTAACGCTCGTCCGCGAGCCACTTCTTTTCCGGGCCCCAGTAAACGAGGTCCGCTTCCCAATCGTCGGTGCGGCCACCGGCGAAGCCGAAGGTTTTGAAACCCATGGATTCGAGGGCGACGTTGCCGGTGAGGACCATCAAGTCCGCCCACGACAGCGCGTTGCCGTACTTTTGTTTGATGGGCCAGAGCAGACGGCGCGCTTTATCGAGGTTCGCGTTGTCGGGCCAGCTGTTCAGCGGCTCGAAACGTTGTTGGCCGCCGCCGGCGCCACCACGCCCGTCAACCGTGCGGTAGGTGCCCGCACTATGCCACGCCATACGGATGAAGAACGGACCGTAGTGTCCCCAGTCCGCGGGCCACCAGTCTTGCGACGTTTTCATCACCTTCTCAATATCGGCTTTCACCGCTTTGAGATCGAGTTTCTTGAACTCTTCGGCATAGTTGTAATGCGCGAGGGGATTGGATTCGATCCCGTGTTGGCGCAAAGGACTCAGGTCCACGCGCTCGGGCCACCAGAACTGATTCGACATCGTTTGCACGATGGTGGTGGTGTGGGCAGCGGTACTTTTCAGTTGTCCCTCTTTTTGCGCGTAGGACGTGAGGGGGAGGGTCAACGCGAGCAGCGCGATCCCTTGAATTTTCAGTCGAAGCATAGGCTCTCTTTCTCCGGTTGAAAGGTTGGGGTTTTCGTCTTTGAACGACGCTTCACGATGCCGCCCCCGTCCGGATTCGTACAATACTTAAAACCTATCGCGGGATAGAGGATGTCTATTCTGTTTCCGCATGCGCGGGAAAATCCGTGCGGGAGAAGCATGAGCAGTGAGTCACGCCCATCTGTTCTCCCGTGGCGCGCACTTTTCCGCCTTGGCGCCGCTGTGCTTCATTCCATATTAAACTTTGCTAAGCGGCTTCGCCGACGAGTTCAGCAGAGACGTCTTTTTCTCCTCAAAATCTGAAATCGATGCGGGATATTTTCCCGCTTCAGCAAAGAAGCGGCCATCGAAATCGCTCCCTAATTTCCTCAATTTCTGAAGAAAGTTGTAAGCGCCACTTTTGCAGGCGAATAGAAAATCTTCGCTTTTTAGCGTCGATCACATTGAAGTGAGCGACTGAAATTTTGATCGAGATCGTTAAACCGGATCAATGGAGGATTCGATGGAACGAGTCGTTGTCGTAGGAAAACCCAAATCCAAAGGGAAAGCCTCGAATAAACCTCTGCCTGCTCCGAGGGGCGCGGACGTCGGCCCTTCGCTGAGTGAATCCTCGCGCCTCAGCTCCCCAGACCTGCGCACCCAACTTCGCGATTTACATAAAGTCGTCAAGGCCGTTCGTAACGGTGATTTCTCTGTACGGATGAGTGTCGAGTCGGAGGGGATCGTCGCCGAGATCGGCGAGGTCTTAAACGACATCATCGAACACAACGAAAATATGGCCAATGAATTCGTCCGCGTTCGGAGCATCATCGGTCTGGAAGGCCGCATGACCGAGCGGGTGAATATGGGGTCGGTCAAGGGATCGTGGGCGACTTCGGTCGACTCGGTGAACTTGATGATCTCGGATCTGGCGCACCCGACAACGGAAGTCGCGCGGGTCATCACCTCCGTCGCCAAAGGGGATTTGTCGCAAAAGATGTATCTCGAAGTCGACTCGCGCCCCGTGAAAGGGGAGTTTTTGCGGATCGGAACCACGGTGAACGCCATGGTCGATCAGCTGAACTCGTTCGCGTCGGAGGTGACCCGGGTCGCGAAAGAGGTCGGAACCGAAGGAAAGCTCGGCGGTCAGGCGAACGTCGGCGGCGTGAGCGGGGTTTGGAAAGATCTGACGGATAACGTGAACGTCCTTGCGGGAAACTTGACGGATCAGGTCCGGAATATCGCGAAGGTCACCACCGCCGTTGCGAAAGGCGACTTGTCGCAAAAAATTACGGTCGACGCCCGCGGCGAGATCATGGAACTCAAAAACACGATCAACACGATGGTCGATCAGCTTTCGTCCTTCGCTTCGGAGGTCACGCGGGTCGCGAAGGACGTCGGTACCGAAGGAAAGCTTGGCGGTCAGGCGAACGTCAAAGGGGTCAGCGGCGTCTGGAAAGATCTGACCGATAACGTGAACGGTCTGGCCGATAACTTGACGGCGCAGGTTCGTAACATCGCGAAGGTGACGACCGCGGTCGCGACGGGCGACTTGTCGCAGAAAATTACGGTCGACGCCCGTGGCGAGATCATGGAACTGAAAAATACGATCAACACGATGGTCGATCAGCTGCGGTCCTTCGCGGCCGAGGTCACCCGGGTCGCGAAAGAGGTCGGTACCGAAGGACGACTGGGCGGACAGGCCGACGTCAAAGGGGTCAGCGGAACTTGGAAAGATCTGACGGATAACGTGAATGGTCTTGCGAACAACTTGACCGCGCAGGTTCGTAACATCGCGAAGGTGACCACCGCGGTCGCGAACGGCGACTTGTCACAAAAGATCACGGTCGACGCCAAGGGCGAGATCTTGGAGCTCAAAGATACCATCAACACGATGGTCGATACGCTGCGCTCGTTCGCCGCGGAGGTGACCCGGGTGGCGAAGGAAGTCGGTACCGAAGGGAAACTCGGCGGTCAGGCGGACGTCAAAGGCGTCAGCGGAACGTGGAAGGACTTGACCGATAACGTGAACGCCATGGCCTCGAACTTGACGGTCCAGCTTCGTGACGTCTCGAAGGTCGCGACCGCCATCGCGACGGGGGACTTGTCCCAGAAGATCACGGTCGACGTGAAGGGCGAGATCCTGCAGATCAAAGACGTGATCAACAAGATGGTCGATCAGCTGGGGTCTTTCGCGGCCGAGGTCACGCGGGTCGCGAAGGAAGTCGGTACCGAAGGAAAGCTCGGCGGTCAGGCGGACGTCAAAGGCGTCAGCGGAACGTGGAAAGATCTGACGGACAACGTGAACGTCCTTGCCGGAAACTTGACGGATCAGGTCCGGAACATCGCGAAAGTGACGACGGCGGTCGCAAAGGGCGACTTGTCGCAAAAGATCACGGTCGACGCCCGGGGCGAGATCTTCGAGCTGAAGAATACGATCAACGTCATGGTCGATCAGCTGAACTCGTTCGCCGCCGAGGTCACGCGGGTCGCGAAGGAAGTCGGAACCGAAGGAAAGCTCGGCGGTCAGGCGGACGTGAAGGGCGTCAGCGGAACGTGGAAGGACTTGACCGATAACGTGAATCAGCTGGCCGGAAACTTGACGAGTCAGGTCCGGAACATCGCGAAGGTCACGACGGCCGTCGCGAACGGGGACTTGTCGCAGAAGATCACGGTCGACGCGAAAGGCGAGATCTCGGAACTTAAAAATACGATCAACGTCATGGTCGATCAGCTGAACTCGTTCGCCGCGGAGGTCACGCGGGTCGCGAAAGAGGTCGGTACCGAAGGAAAACTCGGAGGCCAGGCGGAAGTCCGCGGGGTCAGCGGAGTCTGGAAGGATTTGACCGATAACGTGAACTTCATGGCCCTCAACCTGACGAAACAGGTCCGGGGGATCGTGAAGGTCGTCACCGCGGTCGCCAACGGCGACCTCAACCAGAAGTTCGTCATCGAAGCGAAAGGGGAGGTCGCGGCCCTCGCCGAAACGATCAACTCCATGACCGATACGCTCAGGACTTTCGCGGATCAGGTGACCTCGGTCGCCCGCGAGGTCGGTATCGAAGGAAAGCTCGGCGGTCAGGCGAAGGTTCCGGGGGCGCGGGAACGTGGAAGGATTTGACCGACAACGTGAACCAGCTGGCCGGAAACTTGACGAGCCAGGTCCGCGCGATCGCGGAAGTCTCGACGGCGGTGACGAAAGGGGATCTGACCCGGTCCATCACGGTCGAAGCCCAAGGCGAGGTCGCCGCACTCTCGGATAACATCAACCAGATGATCTCGAATCTGAAAGACACGACGTCGAAAAACACCGAGCAGGATTGGCTGAAGACGAACCTGGCGCGATTCTCGGGCATGATGCAGGGGCAGCGCTCGATCACGGCGGTCGCCCAGCTGATCATGTCGGAATTGACTCCGCTGGTGGACGCCCGTCACGGGGCCTTCTTCATGGCGGAAAACGACAAGGACGAAATGTCTTTGAACTTGGTGGCGAGCTACGCGTTCACCGAGCGCCGGACGGTTTCGAACAAATACCGCATGAAGGAAGGTCTGGTCGGTCAGTGCGCGTTCGAGAAAAAACGCATCCTGATCGTGCAACCCGAAGACAACTACGTTCGTATCAGCTCGTCTTTGATCGAAATCACGCCGAAGAACTTGATCGTTTTGCCGGTGCTTTTCGAGGGCGAACTGAAAGCCGTCATCGAACTGGCCTCGCTGAAGCCCTTTACGCAGAACTACCTGAGCTTCTTGGATCAGCTGATGGATTCCGTCGGCGTCATCTTGAACATGATTTCGTCCAACATGCGGACGGAAGAGCTGCTGCAAGAGCTGAAGCGCTCGAATGCGGAGCTGGAAGATCAGGCGCTCGAACTCGAGGACAAAGCGAAGCTGCTTGAAATCAAAAACCAAGAGGTCGAGCTAGCCTCGCGGTCTTTGGAGGAAAAAGCCGAGCAGCTGTCCTTGATCTCGAAGTACAAGTCGGAATTCTTGGCGAATATGTCCCACGAGCTACGGACGCCGCTGAATAGTCTGCTGATTCTGTCGAAGACCTTGGCGGACAACAAAGACGGCAACTTGTCGCTGGATCAAGTGAAGTACGCCCGTACGGTGCATTCGGCGGGGAACGATCTGCTGGGATTGATCAACGAAATCTTGGATCTGTCGAAGGTCGAAGCCGGCAAAATGCAGGTCACGCCGAAAGAGGTGGAGGTCACCGGCATCCGCGCTTATTTGGAGCAGACCTTCCGGCCCGTTGCCGAACACAAGGGGCTGGATTTCGCGATCGAGGTGGGCGCGGGAGTTCCGAAGCTCCTGCTCACCGACGAGAGCCGCCTGCAGCAGATCCTCAAGAACTTGCTGTCGAACGCCTTCAAATTCACCGAGCGCGGTTCGGTCCGCTTGAACATCCTGCGCACGATGGCGGCGAGTGGCCAGGGACAGATCGTGTTCGCGGTGACCGATACGGGGATCGGTATTCCGTTCGACAAACAGAAACTGATCTTCGAGGCCTTCCAACAGGCCGATGGCACCACCAGCCGGAAGTACGGTGGCACCGGACTGGGACTGACGATCTCGCGTGAAATCGCGCGGCTCTTAGGGGGCGCGATCGAAGTCGAAAGCGATCCCGGTCGCGGTTCGGTCTTCCGTTTACAACTTCCCGAAAAGTACATCGGGCCGGACGTCACCAGCGCGGTGGACGAACGTGAAACACTGCCGCCGCGGGCCGCGCTGCCCGAAGCCGCGGATTTCACCGGGCGTCGCGTTTTGATCGTCGATGACGATATCCGCAACATCTTCGCGGTGAATAGCGTTTTGAAAGCGCGGGGCATGAATGTCATGCACGCCGAGAACGGGAAACAAGCGCTCGAGATGCTGGACCGTTATCCGGGTTTCGAAGTCGTCCTGATGGACACGATGATGCCCGAGATGGACGGCCTTGAGGCGACCCGCCATATTCGGAGCCACAGCGCGCATCGGATGATTCCGATCATCTCGTTGACCGCGAAAGCGATGAAAGGGGACCGCGAGAAGTGCCTCGAGTCGGGAGCGACGGACTACCTGACGAAGCCGGTCGATGAGGACAGCTTGCTGTCGGCCATTTTCCAGTGGCTCCCGGCTAAGGAAGAAGCGCGTGCTGAATAGACGCACGATCGACATCCTGATCGCCGACGACCGCGAGGACGGGCTGATCGCCCTCGAAGCGGTCCTTGGCGACGAAAAGAATTACCGCCTGGTGAAGGCGCGATCGGGGCGTGAAGCTTTAGAGCTCGTGCCCGAATACGATTTCGCGATGCTTTTGCTGGACGTGCAGATGCCCGAGATGGATGGCGTGCAAACTGCCGACGCCATCCGGCGCGTCCCGGGCTATGAAGCCGTGCCGATTCTTTTTGTCACCGCGATCAACAAAGACGAGCAACACGTCTACCGCGGCTATGAAGTGGGCGCGGTGGATTACATCTTCAAGCCCTTCGACCCCATCATCCTGAAGTCGAAGGTCGCGTTCTTCGCCGAACTGCACCGTCGAAAAATCATGATCATGGAACAGGCGCAGAAGCTCAGCGAAGCCGAGCAGCGCACGCGCGAGTTGCAGATCCAAAAAATCGAGATCGAAAACCAACGCCGCTACCACAATCTAGCCGACGCGATCCCGCACATGGTGGTCAAAGCCAATGGCGACGGCGAGGTCGATTACCTGAATCAGCAGTGGACCGCCTACACGGGGCTGGGCCTGGAGGCGATGGGACGTGGCTGGTTCCGCGCGCTTCATCCGGACGATCGCGAACGTGTCGTGACGGAGTGGCGCTTCGCCGTCGCGCAGGGACGTGCCTTCGAGGCCGAGGCCCGCCTGCGCCGACACGACGGCGTGCACCGTTGGCATCTGGTGAAGTCCGAGCCCGAAATGAACGCGGCCGGAAAGATCGTCGCTTGGTTGAGCACTTGTACCGACATCGAGGATCGTAAACGTTTCGAAGAAGAACTCGTCGATGCCCGTCAAGCGGCCGAGGCGGCGAACAACGCGAAAACCCACTTCTTGGCGAATATGAGTCACGAAATCCGCACGCCCTTGAACGCGGTCATGGGGTTTTCGGCTCTGCTTACCGATAGCGATATCTCGCTTGCGGACAAAATGAAAAGCGTCACGATCGTACAGCGCAATTGCCAACAGCTCCTGCGCATCGTGGATGAGCTTTTGGATCTTTCTAAAGTGGAAGCGGGCGAACTGAGCGTCGAGAAGATCGAAACGCCCGTCATTGAGCTTTTGCAAGAAGTGAAAACGGTCATGCTTGCCCAAGCGGTCAAGAAGGGCATCGCGCTTTCCATGACCCTTTCGAGCAGCGTACCCGCGAAGATCGTCACGGATTTCACGCGGCTAAGACAGATTCTGCTCAATATCATCGGTAACGCGATCAAATTCACCAATGAAGGAACGGTCACCGTCGGGACGCGCTTTTACACCGACATGGGCGGGAAGTCCTATATGGAGTTTTCGGTGAGCGACACCGGGATCGGCATCGAAGAGGGCAGCTTGCACAAGATCTTCAAGCCGTTCTCGCAAGCGGACTCGACCACCACGCGTCTCTTCGGCGGCACGGGGTTGGGGTTGGCGCTCTCGCGACGGCTGGCGCGCGCGATGGGCGGTGACGTCACGCTCGCCCGCAGTCAGCCGGGCGTGGGCAGCATGTTCGTCGTCAGTATCGAAGCCGAAGTCGTGCCCGAGTCATCCTGGTATACGAAAGCGCGCGAGGACTTCGCGCTCGAGGCCGCCGTCATCGCGCAAGATATGGAAAGCGATTGCCTGGCCGGGAAGCGCATCCTGTTGGTCGAAGACGCCGAAGACAATCAAGTGCTGATTCAGTTCTTCTTAAACCATACGGGAGCGATTCTGGAGATCGCGCAAAATGGGGAAGAGGGGATCGATAAAGCGCTTCACAACGACTACGAGGCGGTCTTGATGGACATCCAGATGCCGCTCGTCGACGGTTACCAGGCGACCTCGCGTTTGCGGGCGGCAGGTTACGATAAGCCGATCATCGCCCTGACCGCGCATGCGCTTCAAGAGCAGCGCGAGAAATGTATGGAGACCGGCTGCAATGGGCACCTGACGAAGCCCATCAGTCGGCGTCTGCTAATTGAATCACTGATGAGGGTTACGAATTGACCACGGACGGAATCGGCGAGGACGTTCGCCAGTTCATATTCGAATCGATCGATTCGGTCGAGCAGCTCGAGGTCTTAATCTACCTGCGGCATCATCCGGATACGAGTCACTTCCCGGAAGAGATCAGTCAGGTCATGCGGAGCACTCCCGAATCGGTCGCGGTGCGGATGCTGACGCTCGAACGTCAGGGTTTTATCACCGGTGATCGTAAGCTCGGGTTTAAG
This sequence comes from Pseudobdellovibrionaceae bacterium, assembly GCA_019637875.1. Classification (NCBI taxonomy): domain Bacteria; kingdom Pseudomonadati; phylum Bdellovibrionota; class Bdellovibrionia; order Bdellovibrionales; family Pseudobdellovibrionaceae; species Pseudobdellovibrionaceae bacterium. The sequence goes on from JAHBUW010000021.1 coordinate 18,243, forward strand.
TACCGTCCCGATTCGGGCGCCGATGATGTCATCGGTCGTGCGGAAGAGTCCTTCCGCAGTCGCCCCCACACCGTCATGGAAATGATATTTTCGCCGATGAAAAAAGCGCGTGGCTTTGCCGAGGCCTTTATCGTGAAGCGCAGAAAAAGTGAGGATCCCAATGGCTGATCTCGTTTACGTTCTTTGCGGTGTGACCTGCGTCGCTTGCGCGGTGCTGTTGTTCCGCGCGTATCGTCGGACGGGGACGCAACTTCTGATGTGGAGTGCGCTCTGCTTCGGTCTTTTTGCTTTGAACAATTCGGTCCTCGTCATGGATGTCGTCGTCTTTCCCGAGCGGGATTTCCAGGGGCTTTTATGGCGTAATGCTTTAGGTTCGGGGGCCGGGGCGGTCCTTTTGTTCGGCTTGATCTGGGAGCTGACATGATCATGACCTTCACGCTCTTTCTTTCAGGCGTCATGGGGACGACCTTCGCCGCTTCGGGAATCTTCTTCCTGAAGTTTTGGAAGGCCTCGCGTGATCCATTTTTCCTTTATTTCGCTTTCGCCTGTGAGCTGATCGCGCTGGAGCGCATTGCCGCCGTGACTCTGCACGCGGTCTACGGTCCGCACGATACGGTTCCGGATTTGCGGATGGGGATTTACATCATTCGTTTGGCGGCCTTCGTGTTGATGCTGGTCGCGATCGTGCAACGAAATCGCGCTTCGGGGCAGCGTTACTAGTCCTCCGGACTATTCTTCGCCGTGCCCCAGCCGGGGCGCGGCTTTACGCTCGCGCGCGAGTTTCTTCGCGCTGACTTGGGTTTTCATTTCCGGACAACGGGCCGACTTCCATTGCGAGAGGGGCGTGATACGCGCGCTGGCTTTGCGGAAGAGCGCGAAGCCCGCGCGTTTTTCGACCTGCCGTGGGCTGACCTGCTGACGAAGGGGGAGCGTTCCGGACGGCGTATTCTGTTCGTAAATAAACGCCGCGATTTTGCGCGGCGGAGTGTGGTCGACGATCACTTTGTAAAAGGCTTCGGGGATGGGGACCCGGCTCTTCAGGAGCTTCGGTTTCGCTCCCAGAAGGGGCCCCGTGATGATCGTGACCCGCTCTTCGCCGCAGGCCCAGTCGCGGGCGCGCTCCTCCAGAGACTTCCAGCTCTGCTGGTTGAGGCTGCCTTTTTGTGGAGCCATGTTCGACATGTAGAAGCTCGCAAAAAAAGCGTCGGCGTTGAAGCTCATGTCTTCGGCCGGGGCCAAGTGCCCGCGGTCGTAACCGCTCCGGGTGTAGGTGGCGTGGGTCGCGGCCGCCTCAGGCGCCGCGCTCAGAAGGAGCGGGTCGGGCGTGAAGGGGTTGGCATCGCGATGGATGAAGCGGGCGCGCAGATCCGCCGCCGTGAGCTCGTACTTCGCGTACAGCGCGATTTTTTGCTTTGTCGAGAACGCGATCTGCAAAACGCCGTGATCGAGCGCCAGCGCGCCCGGCGGAAATTGAACGGCGATGTCCTCAGGTTCGAGCGGCGGATCGGGATTTTCGTCCGGCGGCAGGGGGTCGAGCTGCTCCGGGGGCAGGTCGAGCGTCTCGGTGGGGATATTGTCTGGGACGCTGTCTGGGATATTGTCCGAAGGCGCGGGCGTCGTGCTTTCCGGTGTCGGGCTCGGTGTCGTGGTGGGGCCGGGGATGGGCGACGGCGACTCTTCCGGAGTGGGGGCCGGTGGCTTGCGGCGACGTTCCTTTTTCACGCGGGTTTTGGATCGCTCCGCGACTTGGGCCGACGGGGAGTCCGCCACGGGCGCCGCGGGCGTGACGGGGTCAGGCGTGGTTGCACAACCCGAAATAAAAACGAGGATCGTCGCGGTGGCGACGAAAGACAAAAAACGCGCGCGCATGAACCTGAATCCCCCTCAGGGTCCAGTGTCACGCGGGCACCGATCTTCAGGCAATGAGAAAAGTGGCTGACGCCGGAGGGAGGCCCGACGCCAGCGCTCTCGTCGACATCGCAAAGGTCCAAGATCCATGCCGACCCCGAAGGGCCCAGATCCGGGGTTAAAAGGCTGACGCCGCCTCGTCCGTCGCGCCGTCTTCGCCCCGCGATTTCAGAATGTAAAAGAAGTCTTTACCGCTCAGTCCAATATTGAGCCAGAGCTCTTGTCCCTTACGCTCAAAGGGCACGGCGGTGGCGCGGCCGTTTTGCATATCCGGATCGCGGCCGCAGCTGGAGGCATTTTCGGGATTCACCCAGGTGACCCGTTGGCGAAGTTCCGTGCCGACGACTTCGTAGTCCGCCAGCCGTTCGCAGAAACCGGGCTCGTCTTTGCGTTCCCAGTAAAGGCGGCTGACGCCGTCCTCGCGAAATTGAAACTCCAGATCCAGGTCAGGGTTGGGATTGGGGTAGCGATGTCCCTCGTAGAAAAAACCGTCGTAGCGCCAGCGTCCGAGGACGGGTGCGAACTGCGAGGTTTGCGTGGCGGGAAGGCGAAGGACGCTCGGCCACAAATTTTGCGCGCAAATCATGACGTGCGCGTCGCCACCGGCGTTCAGCACCAAGGGGAGTGCGAACGCCGAAGGCGTGGAGAGCAGAAACACGGCCAGAATTTTTGCGAATGTCTTTCCGGCCATCGGCTCTCCTTGAGAGATTTCGAAATTTCCGCGAAATCCCAGACCGAACCTTAGTGGACGGTCAGAGTTTTTTCGAAGAAAGTGTCGTCACCGCTGATAAAGCGCAGAGTATGTACGCCAGCATCAAGCGGTCCCAGATTCACCTCTTTAGCGAACGGAACCAGCACCATCAAGCACAGGCTGTTCGTTTGGACTTTCGCAATGGCCTTGATCTCGTGAATGAAGTCCACCGAGCGGACGACCGCACGATCGTAGCGGTAGCAACCATTGGGGAGGATTCCGGAAAGAACGATTTTGGCTTCGTCACCAGCCCGTAGATTGCTGGGAACGTAAACGTCGTTGACGGCGATGTTCACGTCTTTTGTGGTTTGGTCGGCGAAGGCCGGTGAAAAGCTGGCGAAGAGTGCAATAAAACCGATCAGGATGCGTGTCATGGAAGAACCCCCAAAGTAGCGCGAGCCTCATTGCTCGCAAGCGCTGTCCATTACACGAGCTGTGCCGAGCGTGGGGAGAAAATGGCGGGGGTCTGGGCGCGGAGCGCGGGACAAGACCGCCGATGGCGCGGTGCTCAAGTGTGACAGAATGTCCCGCCAGCCGCGCGCGTCAGCGGCCCGCAGGGGACCTGCATCGGTCGCGCTTTTCTGGCAAACTGGAGTGATGCTGAACTTGGCCAAGGAAGGACTTTATTGCCGAGCGGGGGACTTCTTCATCGACCCGCGACGGGGCGTCAAAGACGCCGTGATTACGCATGCCCATGCGGATCACGCCCGTCGGGGCAGCGAGACCTACCATGTGGTCAAAAGCGGGGTGGATCTTCTGCTCGCGCGCCTGGGTCGCAAGATCAACGTGCGCGCCTACGACTACGGCGAAGTTTTCGAGCTCGGCGCGGCCCGCGTATCCTTTCATCCGGCGGGACATATTCTGGGTTCGTGTCAGGTGCGCATCGAGGTCGGCGGCGAAGTGTGGGTGGCCTCGGGGGACTATAAACGTGAAGCCGATCCGACCTGCGAGCCCTTCGAGGTGGTGAAGTGCGACGTCTTCGTCACCGAGGCGACCTTCGGGACGCCCGCTTACCGCTGGCCGAAACAGGCCGACCTCGGCGGGCAGATCATGGAGTGGTGGCGCCGCAACGCCGCGCGCGGCGAGAACTCGGTGCTCTTCGGTTACTCTTTGGGAAAAACCCAGCGCATCCTCGGTGAATTGAGCGATTTGTCCGAGCGTCCGATCTACTGTCACGACGCCGCGGCCGAAATCAATCTCGCCTACCGACGTCAGGGCATCGCCCTTGCCGAGACGATCTGTTTGAGCGGCGTGGACGAGTCCACGCGTTTGGAAGGAGAACTCATCCTCGCGCCCCAGGCTTTTCTGAAATCCCCGCAGGCCGTGATTTTAGGGAATCGCTTCCGGACCGCGTTCGCCTCGGGCTGGATGGCGGGGGGACGCGCCTTCGGATACGATACGGGCTTCGTGATGAGCGATCACGCGGATTGGGACGATCTGGTCCGCACCTGCGTCGAGACGGGGGCGAAACGCATCTACGTTCAGCACCGGGGGGCGGGCGCGCTCGTCCGTCATCTGCGAGAGCTCGGGATCAAGGCCTATCCCGAAGAGGAATTGACTCTCCAAAACCCCGATCAGATGGCGTTTTTCTGATGAATAAGAAAATCATCCATCTTCCCATCACCGATTTCGCGATCCCGGCGCCCCGTCGCGGCTCGATCGACGCGCATTCTGGGCTCGGCCGCGCCTCGCAGGCGGGCATCGAGATCCATCAAAAAGTACAGCTCGAGCGCGCCCAGGATTTTTCGGATTACGAAGCCGAAGTCGCGGTCGAACACGAATTCGAAACCGAAGACTATATTTTTCGCGTCGGCGGACGGATGGACGGGGTTTTTCGCTCCGAGAAATCTTTTAAGATCGAAGAGATCAAAACGAGCTTCAACATCTTCGATCTCATGCACAAGCTGCGCGAGTCGCAGGACGATCATCCTTACTGTTTGCAACTTCTGACCTACGGCTACATCCAGTTCCAAGCGAGTGGTCGCTTTCCGGAATTGCGTTTGCATCTGGTTTCGACCCGCAATGGGGAAACGGCGGATCTGAGCCTGCGTTTGAACTTGGACGAATACGAAGCCTGGTTGAAGCGGCGCCTGGGCGAGCTGGTCGATGAGGCGCATGCGGAGGAAAAACGCATCGAGCGTCGCAAGAAAGCGGCGGCGGCCTTTCAGTTTCCGTTCGAGCGTCCGCGGCCCGGGCAGGTCGAGCTGATCCAGCAGATCGAAGAGGGGATGAAGGACGCCCACCCCATGATGTTCCAGGCCCCGACGGGCCTCGGGAAAACCATCGGGGTCATGTATCCGACTTTGAAAGAGGCCTTGGCGCGCGGACAAAAGCTCATCTACATCACGCCCAAAAATAGCCAGCACGCGGTGGCCGAGGACGCGGTCACGCGGCTGCAAGAAGAGGGCGCGAAACTGAAGTCGCTGACGATCACGGCGAAGTCGAAGATGTGCATGAAGAATGAACCGCTGTGCAATCCGGACTATTGCGAGTTCGCGCGGGATCACTACACAAAAGTCAGCGAACATCGTTTGGTCGAAGAACTGCGCAAGAAACGCAAACTCACGGCCAAGACGTTCAAAAAGATCGCCGAGTCCCATACCGTTTGTCCGTTCGAGCTTCAGCTCGACGCGGCCGCCGACGTGGACACGGTGATCTGCGATTACAATTACGTCTTTGCGCCGCGCTCGGCCTTCGGGCGTCTGGCGAAAGAGGGGCTGGTCATCAAGGGAAAGCCCAACCTCGTGATCGACGAGGCCCACAACCTGCCGGGCCGCGCGATCGACATGTACTCGCCGCAGCTTTCGGTTTTCGCGCTTTTGAAGTTGCGCGAAGAGGGCGGCAAACTTCCCGGAAAGTTCGCGGGCGAATTTTTGGCGATTCTGAACAGCTGCATCGCCGTGGTGCAAAGCTGCGGAAACCCCGGCCAAGCCAAGGCGCACGAGATCGAACCACCCATCGAGAGTTTCATGTTGCAAGACGTGGAGGTCCGGCAGTTCCTGTCCGCTTATCTGGCCAGCGACATCGAGATCCCCGCGCGGGACCCGGTGCTCAGCCTCGCGTTCAGCTGGTCCGAGTTCACCGGCGCTTTGGAGTACGTCATGCGCGGCAATGAAGCGGAGGGCGCGCCCCGTCGCTTCTTCACGACCTATACGCCCAATCCCGGAACGGTGAAGATCACCTGCTGCGACGCCTCGGCCTTTTTGCGCGAGTCCTACGACGACTTCGCCCAGGTCGTGGCGTTCTCGGCGACGCTGAAGCCCTTCGAGTACTACGCGAAGCTTTCGGGCCTGGAGGGGGAAGGTCTCAAGACCGCCGAGTTCGTCTCGCCGTTCGATCCCGTCCGGCGCAAACTTCTGGTCATCCCGCAGATCTCGAGCAAGTACAGCGAGCGTGAACGGAATTATCCGCGCATCGCCGAAACCATCGCGCGGGTGGTGAAGCTGAAAAAGGGGAACTACGTCGCGTTCTTCCCGAGCTTCGATTTCATGGAGCGTACGCTTGCGCAGTTCGAAGCGCCCGAAGGCTTCCGCTTGCTACGTCAAGAGCGCTTCATGAAACGGGACGACGTGGACGAGGTCCTCGAACGTCTGGCCGATCCGGCCTTCGATCATCTGCTCTTCGCGGTGCAGGGGGGCGTTTTCTCGGAGGGCGTGGATTATCCGGGACGCATGCTGATCGGCGCTTTCGTGGTGGGGCCGCCGCTCCCGAGCTTCGATCTGGAGCGCGAAAAGATGCGCGAGTACTACGAGAAAAACTATCAGGCGGGTTTCGACTACGCCTACACCTATCCCGCCATGGCGAAGGCCGTACAGTCGGCGGGCCGGGTGATCCGCTCCGAGACGGACCGGGGCCTCATCGTCTTGATGGACAATCGGTTTCTAGATGCGAGCTACTCGAAGTCGATGCCGTCGGATTGGTTTCGCACGCATCCGTCGGAGCTCGTTTCGAACCGCATCCTGGCCGAGATCCGCGAGTTCTGGGAGGGGGAGCACCCCTAGCCCCTCCACGAAGTCCAAGCCCTCCGAAAGGATTCAGGGAAAGAGGTGAAGGGATGCTGGGAGAGGTCTCTCTCGCAGACGTCCAATACGATTTCCATGGCCTTCGCGGCGTGAGGGCTTCGGCCATTCCAGTTCCAGCCCGACATGAGGACGTTCGCGAGGTAGCCCAGCTGTTCGCTGAACAGGGGGAATTCTTCCGGATACTTTCGGAAAATTTCGAAAACCTTTTGGAATCGGTTCGCCTCTACGGGGATGGCGGGGATGAGTGGATTTTTTGGAGCAACCGCAGAGGGGGCTCCCGGTTTCCGTAAGAGTTGCGGTGGGGTGAGCCGATCCGGAGGGAAGGAGGGGGCTTCGCACAACTTCAAGAAGGCTCGGGCATTGGCCGGTGAGACAAATCCCTCGGCCTCTCGACGTTTTTCTCGTTCGTGGGCGACGTCTTCGATCAATTGGTCTTCCGTCGTCAATAGGTCGTAGAGTCCTTCATTTTCGTCACCAGCTTGATCCATCAGTAGGCCCGCGCAGCGATCCAGAATGGGGGACAAGGTCGAGAAGTGATGTGTGTCGAGATCCGCAAGGATCGTGATGAGCGCGTCCCAGGCTCCATGATCGCGTGAGAAGAGCACGTAGTTTTCCAGTTCATAGCTCAGACTGGAATCGATCACTTTATCCAAGCGAGGATCGATTTCACACCCTTCTTGCAGCCAGCTCGAATCGGCGACCCAGGCGAGACTTGAGATGGCGAGCACCAAAAAATCCTCGTCCATTTCGGAAAGTTTATCCCCGGCTTTGCGGGGGCCGAGTTCGAGCAGGACTTCCAGCCAAACACCGAAACGGGCGGGGTCGAAGATTTCGTCGCTTCCCGCTTTCTGCGCTTTCCAAAGATCCAAATCGAAAAGATGTTCGAGCTGCTTGGAGCTGGCGAAGGCGACGATTTCCCCCGAATCTTCCAGTCCGACCTTTTCGATCATGCCCATGATTTCGGAAGCGTTCATCGCCTCGATTTTTTCGGGTAGATGGGGGTCGCTCAGAAGGCGCATCAAAATGGAAGTTGGATGGGTGGCGCGAAGGCTTTTCACGGAGTTCCTCTCTGAGAGAGCTCTTCGAAATAGGATTTGAGACCCGGTAGATGGTAACTGCGAAGTCGTCGCAATTGGTGACGGTAGGACTTCTCCGTCGCCGCCTGCCGAAGGATTTGAAAACTATTTTCGACAAATGAGCGGTAGATCATCTGTAGCAGGCGACGCTCGGTTGCGTCCAAGTTTCGTCGACCGTGAACTTGTCGCAAGTAACGAATCGCCTGACGAACCAAGAGGGCCTCGAGCGTTTGGCGAAATCGTCTATGGGGGGATTGAGGGTCGGCGCTCAGCAAAATCAGAATGCGTTCCCGATTTTCAAAGAGGATCTGGATAAGATGTTCAAGGTGCGCCTGATATTCGCCCTCGGTTTTTTTGTAGAAGTCCACTTCGTGGGAGGCCAATATCATCAATTGATTGATCTCGGTCTTTATCGACCGGATGAATTTGTCGGGCAAAATTTCGGCGAAGAGGGCCTCTTTGTCCCGATAGTAACGATAGATATTGCCAGTGGAGATTTTCGCCGAATGCGCGATATCCGACATTGAGGTTTCGGCGAAGCCTCTTTGGCAGAAGAGCTTGAGGGCCGTTGCGGCGATATTCATTCGGACGTCGTCTTTTTTGATCTGCACAATAATGAATATATCATTCATTATTGGCGGGTGTCAAAATGTCCAGAAATGCTTAACGATTTTAGGAAGTTGCCGGGTTTGGGGGAGGGGCTACACCTGCCAGCCCGGAACCCAAGCCGTAGTTCGACCACCGACCTCTTCGTGTCGGATCAGAAGCCCTTTCGAGGTGCGGGCGTTTTTCTTTTTCCCCCAGCGTTCGTGAAACAGCCAGGTCTTCGGGAAGCGTTCGTAATCCGCATTCACGGCCACCGCTTTTTTGACGACCTTCAGCACCGCGCGGTGAAGAGCCGTGATCTGCTTCGGGGTCAAGCGCGAGGCCAGGTGATGGGGACTCAAGCGCGCTTGGAATAAAATCTCGTCCGCGAGCCAGTTGCCCACGCCCGCGAACAGCGTTTGATCCAGCAGCACCGCTTTGATCGCCTTTTTCCGGCGAGCGAGTTTTTCGCCCAGAACCTTCGCCGTCGGAAAGTCGATCAACGGATCAAAACCCAACGCCTTGATGCGGGGATGTTCCCACGGATCCTCCGTGAGCCACATCCGCCCGAACCGGCGTGGATCCAGAAACGCGAATTCGAAACCTTTGTCGCATTTCAAGATCAAACGCGCGAACCACAGCCGCTCGCGCAGGTCCTTGTCGCCCTCGGACCAGAGCTTGGCGCCGCCCCAAACTTTTTCGTGTCCACGCGTGCGCGCGCTTGGATCCAGCAGCGCGATGTTGCCGCTCATACCCAGATGAAAGATCGGCCAGGGTTTTTGATCGAGTTCGAGCCAGAAGTATTTGCCCTTGCGGCCGGTACCGGTCACGCGGCGGCCCTTCAGCGCGCGGCGCACGGCTTAGGGTTTCACGAAGGCGAAAAGCCAACGGTCCTTCGCATCCAGGACGAGCTCTTGAATGCGGTGACCCTTCATACGTTTTTGGACTTGGCGACGGACGGCTTCGACTTCGGCGAGTTCAGGCATGACCGAGTTCTGCCGGAGCGCGGGGCGATTGTCCAGAGTCCCGCTGCGGGGATTAAACCGCGCCGGAGCGACGGGGGAACTGCAAACGCGTCTGCTCTTCCTTGTTTTTCGCCGAGGGTTTCGGCACGGGACGATTTTCTTCTTTGGATTTCGTCGCGGGCGGGGGCGTCTTTTTCGTGGAGCGGGTCATCGTGGACCTCCGGTTAAAGGCCTTGGGGCCAGGTTTCGGGAATTTCTTTGCGGTCCACGCCATGGGGGATCGGCACGAGGGCGCTGGTCCGGTCCACAAACACGAACGTGTCGTAGCACCGGCGAAGCTCGGTGGGAACGTAGTTTCCGAAGCGTTCGGTCGCGGGATTGAAGACGACGCCGATCGCGCGGTGATCCACTTTCTGGTCGAAAATGTCCGGCGCCTTCCGTAGCGGCAGATAAAACTGCGGGCTGCCGATCGCGTCGGCAACCGAGTGCAGGATGTCCTCGAGCGTGCCGGGCCTTGCGGCCGGGATCTTCATCACTTGGGTTTGGCCACCCCACGCGGCACCCGCGATGACTTCTCCTTTGAAGGTACCGAAGCCGACCAATCGGACTTCGTCTTCGCCCCACTTCATGCGCGCCAGGCCCCCGATGTTCACGAGCCCCTCTTCCCGCATGTCGGTCGCGCGGTGATCGCCGATGTGGGTGTTGTGCGCCCAGACCACGGCGCGGGCGTCCTCCCCGCGGTGCTCGAGAATCTGCTCGAGCGTCTCCAGCATGTGACGGTCACGCACGTTCCATGAGTCGTCGCCGCCGTGGACCATGGTGCGGTAGTAGTCTTCCGCGTTCGCCACGATGCGCGCGTTTTGCCGCGCGCTGAAAAGCCGGTGGGACGAATCGGCATCGGGTTGGACGCGTAGCCTCAGGAGATCGCGCAAGATCGAGGTCACCTCGTCCGCACAGCCCTCGGGATACGGGATCAGACTTTTCGCGTAGGTGCGTTCATCTTTTTGAAAGGGCGCGAAGCAGTCATAACGTCCACGTACGGTCGCAGCCAGAAAGGGATCGAAGCCCCGTAAGTATTTGAGCGTTTCGTCGATGGATTCAAACAGCGAGTAGACGTCCAGCCCATAAAAACCCACGGGGCGCGCGCTGCGTTCGTTGTGCGCGCGTAGCCACTGCGTGAATTTGGCGACTTCGGTGTTGGCCCACATCCAGGTCGGCCAGCGCATGAATCCGCGCAAAGGGTCCGCGCCGACGGGATCGCGACCTTGGACATAGTCGTCGATACGCTGACAGGCGGGCCAGTCGCCTTCCACGGCCACGATGTTGAAACCGTGATTCTGAATGAGCTCTTGGGTTAAACGGGCGCGAAGGGCGTAGAACTCCTGAGTTCCGTGGGTGGCCTCGCCCAGCATGACGACGCGGGCCTCGGCGAGTTCGCGGGCGACGGGGGACAGATCCTGCTTCTCGCGCCAAGGACGGGCGAGTTTGACCGCGGCGGCGGCGAGATCGAGTTCGAAATGTTTCGCATCGGCCTCGCGGTATTTCATGGCATCCTACTCGCGGCGGTTGATCTCATCCGCGATCAGAAAGGCTTTCACTTCGCGAAAGCCGGTCGTGATCTGCGGAGTGAGGGTCCAAGTCCCGTCTTTGGTGACGTTGGACACGGGTTTAAGAAGCAGCGTTCCGGTGATCGTGAGCTTCGTATTTTTCGGGATGGTGGTCAGATCGGTGGGATCTTCGGGCGAGCCGACCACGACGATCTCGTCGCTGATGATGCCGCCGCTGGAAAGGACGAAAGACTTCTTGTCGATATTCTCTTCGAGTTTGCCGTCGATCTGGATGCGGCGCCCGGAGTACTTGGATAGATCATCATTCAACGTTTCCACATCGGGAACGCGCATCGCCTCAACCGCCGGTAACTTCAGTGGCGTCACCAGCGGCATGCAGAGCCCCATCACGATGAGCGCGGTCCTCCGCCATTTCATGCGGGCCCTCCCGCGTGCAGCTCGGATACGAAGCTGGAAACGGGTTCGGCGTGTCGGCGATCGCGGGCCGGACTTAGCAAGTGACGCTCGACCCAACGCAAGCTCTCGCGCACGATCTCTTCCATTTGCAGATCGGTATCGATGAAGGCGCCCGCCTCGGGGATGGGGTGAAGTTGACGTTCGCCGTGCATTTGGATGAAGGACTCTTCGTGTAAATGTAAAACCGCGCGGTCTTTGGCGCCCACCAGAAAGAGAACCGGGACGCGCAGTTGCGGAAGCACCTCGGTCACCAGATCGGGACGTCCCGAACGGCTGACGAGGGCGTCGATCCGGTGGCCGGGCTGGGCCGCGACCATCAGCGCCGCCGCCGTGCCGGTGTGGGTCCCGTACAAGGCGAGCGGGATGTCCGCAAGTCGGGGGTCTTTGCGTGCCCAGGCGAGGCACGCCCGCAGGCGGTGCGCGAGAAGTCCGATCTCGAAGCGATTCAAATCGTCGTCGGCCTCTTCGGGAGTCATCAGGTCCACCAGCAAGGTCGCGAAGCCCTGACGATTGAAGGCCTCGGCGATGTATTGATTCTTCGGACTTTGCCGACCGTGCCCGCTTCCGTGCGCGAAAACGACGAGGCCGCGGGGTTTCATGGGAAGACCGAGGGTCGCGTTCAGTTTGACGCCGTCCTCGAAGACTTCGATCTCGCGGGGTGAAACGCGAAAAAATCCGCCGACCTCGGCATCCGAGACTTGGGCGAAGTTGTCGTAGTAGTAGCTGACGGCGCCGAACTCCTCGGGCGTAAGTAAGGCGCGCACCTCGACGCCTTCGTCTTCAAGGCGCTGGACCGCCTGCGGACTCGCGACGGGAGTCGCCACGACGATCTGGCGCACCTGCGCGCGCCGTAAAAATTCGATGGCGGCCAGCATGGTGGCGCCGGTCGCGATGCCGTCGTCCACGACGATGACGTCACGGCCGCGCAGCGGAACCGCCGGGCGACCGTTCGTGTAGTGCGCGCGCATTTCCCGCAGGCGCGTCGCGATTTTCGCGGCCTGTTCGGCGAGATCTTCCTCGATCATGCCGTTCTGCAAAGCGCCCGAGCCCAGAATGACGTCCCCGTTTTCCGTGACGGAACCCAGGGCGAACTCCGGATGTTGGGGATGACCGATTTTTTTGACGAGCACGAGGTCGAGATCGGCCTCTAGACGGTCGGCGATGATTTTCGCCATCGGCATCGCCCCACGGGGAATGCCCAGGACGACGGGTTTCAGCTCGCGCAGGTCTTCGAGCTGATCGGCAAGTTGTTGGGCGGCCACCGTTCGATTTTGAAAGCGGTTCTGAAAACGGTCCACGGGCGGACTCCTTCCGTACTCCCGGGCAAAAGTACAAAAATTGTTCCATTGGGAAGCGGGGGAAGATGGGCGGCGATGGGGGAGTTCTGCCCCAAGTCTCGGTTAAGTCTTCGTCTACTTCAGCGCTCCGCGCACGGCCCACTGAGTGAAGCGTTCGTCCCAGCCACTTGGGGAAGCGAGCTCCAGACGGTGAATTTCTTCGGCGAAATCTGGAGCGCCGATCCCCCTCCAGACGTACCGCAGACGTGCGAGGGGCGAAGCTTCGCGCAGTTTGAGCAGCGCGGGTTTCAAACGATTCTCGACGGGCGTAAAGCTCGTTCCGAAAGGTTCGTCTTGAAAGTGCGCCCGGTGCTTTTCGACGAAGCTTCGAAGCTGCGTGGGCGTATTGGCCCGCGCGGCCTCGGGGACGCGGTACTGGGAGCTTAACTTTTTGTTCGCGATACCCCAGGCGGCGAGTTCGTCTTGAAATTCAGCGTCGGCGATGTGGATCAACGCCTGGATGCACTCTTCGTCGCTTTTGCCTTTCAGATTCGCGATTCCGTACTCGGTCACCACCAGATCGCGCAGATGTCTTGGGATGGAGAGATGGCGCAGATCGGTCGTGATGTTCGATTCGCGTCGGCCCTTGTGGGTCCGGACCGAGCGCAGAAGTAAAACCGAATGCGCATCTTTGAGCTCGTGGCTCATCGCCACGAAATTGTATTGTCCACCGATCCCGCTGACGACCTGTCCGTCGTTCAGGGTGTCCGACATGGCGCCGCCCAGAAGCGAAACCTTCATGCAGGTATTGAAAAAGCGCGCGTGCTTGCGCTGGCGGCGCAAGGCCCACTCGTTCGCGTCGTAGAGGTCGTTCACTTTCGAAACCCGGGTCATCGAAAGCCCTTCGTAGTCCGCTCCACTCAAGGTCCGTAACCAGCTGTAGAAGTCCTTCGAACCCAGAAAGAAGGCCGCGTGCATATAGCGTCGACGTTTTTCATCCAGATCGCAGATCTCGCGTTTCAAGATGCCGGCCTGGCGTAAATGCATGAAGCCGTCCATCATCATCTCGCTCGTGCCGTAGAGACCCTCCGCGAAGGTGCCCTCGTGAACGGGGACTGGCGGTGGGGGAACTTCGGCGGCGGCGGCCGAGTAGGTCGCATTCGCACGCTGACGCCAAAGTAATGAGGCGACCAGCGCATCCGACAGCGAACCGATCCCGACCTGCAACGTGCCGCCGTCGCGGACCAAACGCGAGGCATGAAAACCGATCAAGTGATCGACGGGATCCAGGCTATTGAGTGGGAGCGCGAAAAGTTCGGGCTGCGGCCCTGGCGGCGTGTAGACGAGGTCGAAGAAGTCCGCACCGACTTCGGCGTCGCCGCCCAGAAACGGCAAGTCGGGATGAACGACCGCGATTTTGAACAACGGCTTTTCGGTGAAAAGGTCGTTCACATCGAGCGTCAGGTCCGAGTTGCAGCTCAGGCTGAAGCGCGTGGGATCGTCCGGATGTCGCGCCACGAGCTGCACGAGGGCGTCCAGTCCACGTTCCTTCAGCGCGCGGGCGACGTGCGTGTAGTTCAGACTGACGTAATCGCGTTGGGCCATCGTCTTACCGAGGTAAGCGCCGGCCTGCGCGTAGAATTCGTGGATACGGATGTGTTCGGGAACGCGGCCCTTCTTCAAGTCCTCGACGAACTCCAGTCGGGGATAGTCCTTACCGAAGTGTCGGTCCAAAAACGGCTCTAAAAAACGCCGCTCCAGATCCGAGCCCGGCGTCGGCGGATCCAGCGAAAGGGCGGTGAAGACCTCGAGCCGTTTCGGCGTAGCCGATGCCTGATCGCGGAACTTGGCGTACAGCGCGTTCAGCAAACGATTCGGTTTACCCAAGCCCAGCGGGGTGGCGATCCGAAGTTTGTCGGAGCGCAGATCCCACAGGGCTTCGAGGGCTTCTTCGAGACGATCGGTTTCGCGCATGAACCACTATTGCATCAGCGGCGCGGGTTCCGCAACTTGCGGCTCGTCGGCGCTGGTGAGCATCGCGGTTTTCAAGCGCAAGAACTCTTCACCCAGCTGGCGGCGCTCGTCGACTTTCGATTGGCCGCGGTACTGGGGCAGCATCTCGTCTTCTTCCTCTTCGATGTGGTGCTCAACGACTTCGGCCAGCACCTTCACGCGGGCCGACCATAGATCGCCGTCGTCGGTGTTTTTCGCCTCTTCCAGAAGCTGGTCGGAGATATGGTGTTCGACGTCGCCTTCCAGGCCTTCTTCGCGCATGTCACCCGATTTCATGGCGCGATACAAAGTCCGTTCTTCGGGTTTGGCGTGCAGCGGAAGCAGGATGCAGAACTCCTCGAAGGCCTGTGCACGCAGGGCCATGTCTTTGTCGGAGTCCTTCATGATTTTGATGCAGTCTTTGAGCGCTTTGTGATCTTCTAAAATGAGTTCGACGATGTCCTGGCTATCCATGGACATCTTGCGGTCACTGCTTTTGCGATATTGAGTCATCGTTTTTCTCCTTGTACGGGAACTCGTCCTCGAGATCCGCAAAGAGCACGAGGCATGCCGGGGCGCGCTTTCGCACTTTCCTTGCATTTCCGGGAGTCGGTTCGGCGAATCTCCCTAAGAGCGGGGGAAAATGCGGACACGGTTCGCGGAGTGGGTCTTGCTATCCCCAATTCGCGGTATGCGACACCGGGCCGCCCTCCTCATCTTAGATATGCTCAATGACTTCGATTTTCCCGAGGCCCCGCAGCTGATGCCCGCCGCGCGTCGGGCCGCACGCCACATCCGGGCTTTGAAAGCGCGGATGCGCCGATCACGTTATCCCGTCATTTATGTGAACGACAATTACGGGGACTGGCGTATCGACGCGAATTCGCTTTTTCAACGGATGACCCGGCCGGAGTGCCCGGGCCGCGAGATCGCGACGCTGCTACGCCCGGAACCCGAGGACTATTTCGTCATCAAGCCGAAGCATTCCGGATTTTTCGAAACCCCGCTGCATCAAATGCTGCAGGATCTGCGTATCGACCATCTGGTATTGACCGGCATCGCCGGAAACATCTGCGTGCTTTTCACCGCGCACGACGCGCACATGCGGGGCTACCGAATCACCGTGCCGTCCGACGCGATCGCTTCGAACCGGGCATCCGAAACCAAAACGACGCTCACGCAGCTGCGGGACGTCTTGCGTGCGTCGACGCCGAAGTCCTCGGGACTGCCGCGCGCGTGGCAAGGGAGGACTTCGTGAGTCTCAGTCAAACCGAAATGGATACCTTGGAAAACGAAGAGTTCCAGCGGAAGTCGTGGCTGTTTCAGCGTTGGATGTGGTGGCTCTTGGGATTTTTCATCGCGGCGGCCGTGGCCGGATTTACGAGCTCGGCCTGGACGACCCGGCAGCGCGCCGAGGTTCCCGGCGGCAGCGCGGATTGGCCGCGGTTCGCGCGGCAGGGGGCGAGCTTCGAACTCGACGTGCGATTGCGGAGCGGGGACGCGTTCTGGGTGTCCCATGAATTTCTGGACGCTTTCGAGATCGTCGCGATCACGCCGCGTCCCGTGCGTGAAAGGGCGTTTGCGGACCGCGTGGAATTCGAGACCGTTCAGGCGACCGGGGGCGACGCCCGCGTGCGGCTGTGGCTGAAACCGGTGACGTCGGGTTTCGTCACCGGCGCCTTGGGCTTCGGCGCGGACGATCAAATACACTTGGACCAGTTCGTTTACTATTGAAGGAGGCGGCGGTGGATTCAGTTCTACGCGCGGCGATGATTTACGCTTTCCTACTTTTACTGATGCGGATTTCCGGGCGACGCACGCTCGGAGAAATGACGGGTCTACCACGACCCCTTGTGGAAGGCTCGGCTGGAAGTCAGCGACATTCTGGAGTCCGCGCGCAAATGTCAGGGCGTCGCGTCCCTGCAGGATATTCGTCACGCGATCTTAGAGCGTGACGGCAACATTTCGATCATTCCCTTGGCGAAAAACGGAGGATAAATAAAATGGCGAAGAAAAAAACGACGAAAAAAGCGGCTAAAAAAACGCGGTCAAGAAAAACGACGAAGTCAGGAAAACCCGAACGTGGGCTATGGAGCGGCGCGATCAGCTTCGGCTTGGTGAACGTCCCGGTCCGGGTGGTCTCGGCCAAAGAGCAGCCCGATCTGCATTTCACGATGCTCGATCCGTCGAATCTGTCCCCGGTCGGGTACAAATACTACAACAAAGCGACGGGCGAAGAGATCTCCCGCGCGAAAACGGTGAAGGCCTTTGAACACGAAAAAGGCCGCTACGTCATCATGACCGAAGCGGACTTCAAACGCGCCAACCCCAAGGCGACCCAAACGATCGACATCGAAAGCTTCGCGAAGCTCGACGAAATCGATCCCGTTTTCTTCGAGCGCGCTTATTATCTGCTGCCGAACAAAGGAGGGCAGAAGGGATATAAGCTCTTGGTCGATGCGCTTCGTAACACCGGCAAGGTGGCCATTTCGAAAATCGTTCTGCATACGAAGCAACACCTGGCCGCGCTGATTCCCCGCGGGGACTTTCTGCTTTTGGAGCTTCTGCATTTCGCCGAGGACGTGAAAGAGCTTTCCGAGTTGGGAGATTGGCGGGAAGAAGTGCCGGTTTCGAAGAGCGTTTCCAAAGAGG
This sequence comes from Pseudobdellovibrionaceae bacterium, assembly GCA_019637875.1. Classification (NCBI taxonomy): domain Bacteria; kingdom Pseudomonadati; phylum Bdellovibrionota; class Bdellovibrionia; order Bdellovibrionales; family Pseudobdellovibrionaceae; species Pseudobdellovibrionaceae bacterium. Next base: position 35,495 of record JAHBUW010000021.1, read on the forward strand.
TCGCCATGGCCGAGAGCTTGATCGAAGACATGACCGAACCTTGGAAGCCCAAGGAGTTTCACAATACCTACCGCGAGGACATCATGAAGGTGGTGAAAGCGAAGGTGAAATCCGGCAAGGCGACCGAAATCAACGAAGATTATGAAGAGTCGGGAAAAGAGGAAACCGGCCAGGTGTTGGATTTGATGCCGCTCCTTCGCAAATCCCTCGAATCCAAACGCGGCGGCAAAGCGAAACGCGCCGCCCACTAAGGAGCGTCCATGAGTCTTCAAGAGTACCGGCGCAAAAGAAATTTTCGCCGCACGACCGAGCCCACGCGCAGCCGCGCGTCCAAAGGGGGGCCGATCTTCGTCGTGCAAGAGCACCACGCTTCGCATTTGCATTACGATTTCCGCCTTGAAGCGTTCGGCACCTTGAAGAGTTGGGCGGTGCCGAAAGGGCCCTCCACCGCGCCGGGCGACAAACGGCTGGCCGTGGAGGTCGAGGACCATCCGATCAGTTACGCAAGCTTTCACGGCCGCATTCCGGAGGGGGAATACGGCGCGGGAGTGGTCAAGATCTGGGATAAGGGCGTGTGGGTCCCGCCGCCGCATTTGAAGGAGATGCTCGCGAAAGGGCATTTGGAGTTCGAGCTGAAAGGGAAAAAACTCAAAGGGCGGTGGATGCTCGTCCGCACAAAAAAGGGGGCCGCGAAACCCCAATGGCTATTGATCAAACGGAGCGACGTCCCGGCGCCGACGCGCACCGCCCGGGAACGAAAGAAAACGGCGGGGGAAAAGGCGGCTTTTCCGACGGTCGCGGAGACGTCCCCGCAGCTTGCGCAGCTGACCGAAACCGTGCCCCCGGGGGCCGACTGGATCTTCGAGACGAAATTCGACGGTTACCGTACGCTGGTGCATAAACGCAACGGGCGTTCCCTCAAGTTTTTCACGCGCTCGGGTCTGGATTGGTCCGCTCGGTACGCGCAGCTCGAGGGCGCATTCCGCAAACTGAAGGCTAAAAATTTCGTCATCGACGGCGAAATCGTGAGCGAGGATGAAAAGGGCCGCTCGAGTTTTTCGTTGCTGCAAGAGTCGCTCGAGAGCGGCGCGAAGACGGGTCTTAAATTTCAGGCCTTCGATCTGCTGTACCTTGACGGCCGCGATCTGCGGGGCGAACCGCTCGAAGTTCGCAAACAGATTTTGAAGGATCTTCTGCGGGAGGCGCCCGCCGGGAAATTGCGCTTCAGCGAGCACGTGCGCGGGCAAGGGGAAGACGCGCTCCGCGCCGCCTGCCGGGCGGGTCTGGAGGGGATCATCGCCAAAGACCGGGGAGCGCGCTACCGCGCGGGACGTTCGGACCTTTGGCGCAAAATCAAATGCACGAATCGGCAGGAGGTCGTCATCGGCGGCTTCACGGACCCCCGGGGAAGTCGTGCGGGGTTGGGTGCGCTATTGGTCGGCGTGCGGGAGGCGGGGGCCTTGAAATACGCCGGGAAGGTCGGCACCGGTTTCGATGATCGTTTGCTGAGGGACCTGCGAGCGCGCCTTGAGAGCATCGGGGCGCCGGAGTCTCCATTCAAAGGGGGCGCGCCCCCGCGCGGCGCCCACTGGGTCAAGCCCCGCATGGTCGCCGAAGTGGAGTTCACCGAATGGACGCGCGACGGGCACATGCGCCACCCGGTCTTCGTCGGATTGCGCGAGGACAAATCCGCGACCGAGGTCGTCCACGAAAGACCCGTGGCCGCGAAGGAGCGGAAAAAGAAGCGGGGCGCGGTTCCGCCCGCGGCCGCGGGGTTCCGGATCACGCATCCCGAACGGGTCGTTTACCCTGCGGACAACTTCACGAAACTGGACGTCGCGAACTATTACAAAAGCGTGGCGCCTTGGCTTCTGCCGCACATCGCGGACCGTCCGCTCGCACTCGTTCGCTGCCCGGCGCGCGCGGCCGCCCAGTGTTTTTTCCAGAAGCACGTCGACATCGAACGGATGAACGAGCTGCGCGAAACGATGATTCGGGATCAGAAGACCGTATCCACTGACAGCGCGGACGGACTGCTCCAACTCGCGCAGTGGGGCGTGCTCGAGCTCCACGCGTGGCAAAACCACAATGATTCGCCGGAGCGCCCCGACCAGTTCATCATCGATCTGGATCCGGACGAAGGCGTGGCCTTCGCCCGCGTGAAAGAGACCGCGTTCCGGATGCGCGCGCTTTTGCGAGAACTCGATCTGGAGTCTTTCGTGAAAGTGACGGGCGGGAAGGGGCTGCACGTCCACGTTCCGATCCGTCCGGACTATTCTTGGGATCAGATTAAAAACTTCGCGAAAAGTTTGGGGCAGCAGCTGGCCGAGGAGCACCCGGGCGAATACACGACGAAGATGTCCAAAGAGGGGCGCAAGGGGAAGATCTTCATCGACTATCTACGAAACGGTTTCGGTGCGACGGCCGTCGCGCCTTACTCGCTGCGCTCCAAAGAGCATGCGACGGTCGCGGTGCCGGTGACCTGGGAAGAGCTGAAGGCCATGCGGCGGCTGAAAGTCTTCAGCCCGAAAGAGACCTTGAAGCGACTGGCATCCATGAAGAAAGAGGTCTGGCCCGGCTATTTCCAGCGGCGCCAAGAGATCGCGCTGCTTAAGACGCCTTCCCGCCGGCCGCGATCTTCGCGGTCAGGCGCTGGACGTTGACCAGGTTTTTCAGCGAAGAGAAAAGCCCTTTGTTGTAGGGCTGCCCCATGACGGCCTCGATGTAGACGATGGCGTCTTCGGCGCTGTACTGTTTGCCTTCGTTGTTTGAAACCAAATCGCAGAACTGATCGGCCAGGCCCACGATCTTCGACATGGGATTGATACGTGCGTCGCGCAGACCCTTCGGGTATCCGTTACCATTGGACAGCTCGTGGTGCTCCGAGATGATCAGAAGGACTTCGACCGACATTCCCTCGACGAAACGCAAAAGCTCGGCCCCCTGGATGCTGTGCTGCTGGTAGTGTTTGCTTTCTTCCGCGTTCCACAGGTGGCGCGGTTTACGCCGCAGTTCGGGCGGCAGCGTGCGCAGTCCCACGTCGTGCAAAAGCGCGCCCGTGACGAGTTTGTCTTGGTTCAGGGGCGAGAGCATCTTCGCCTCTTCGGCGAGCATGACCGACACCATGGCCGTCATCATGCCGTGTTTGGCGTCGTCGGCGCGTTGATGTTTCAGGATGTCCATCACGTCGTGAAGATTGCTCGCTTGTTTGCAGATTTTGATGACGAGCGAACCCACGCTTTTCAACCGCTCGACATTCGAGAACTTCGAATTTTCCAAGTCGTTGTAAGCGTCCGCCAGAAGGCCCGAGACGAACTGGGCCTTTTTATCCAGGCCGACCTGGGGGTTGTCCATCGCCCGGCGTGAGAGGTCTTCGATGTAACCGGTCAGGTAGGCTTTGTCTTCCGCGCGGACGAAAAGCTGGAAGCCTTCGTTCCGGAATCCTTTGAAGTTTTCGATCTGGGCCTTTTCGCCCTTCTTCGCGATCGTCAGGTACGTATTGGTTTTCAGTTTGACGTAGATCTGCACCGGCAGCATCAACCCCTCAAGAATGTAATTCTTCGGGATCGACGCCATTTCGGAATCGCTCAAATAACTCGTCTTCGACGGATTCTCTTCGCCCATGATGACGTATCGGGAAAAGCCCGCCCTTCATGTAGGCGAAACGTCTCGGTTTGAAACGGGATTGTTCCAAAATTCCAGTCTTTCGTGGAGCTTCGTCCGGCGCGGTGTTCGCAACCACCGAACGTGAGGGAGGTTCAGCATGAAAAGCATCACCAGTCGATACATCCTGGCGGCCGCCTTAGGCATCGGAGGGGGCGTGGCCATGAGCGCCACGGCCGAGACCGCCGAACGCGCGAACGGCACCGAAAACGCCCTGAACGCCGTCGAAAGAAACCGGCGCTTGCCCTCGGCCGAACAGCAAGGCTTAAGCGCTCGCGAGGCCGAAACCACGCGCCGGATTCGCGAAGCGATCATGAACGACCCCTCGCTTTCGATGTCCGCGAAAAACGTGACCGTCGTCACCCGTGGGGAGACCGTCACTTTGCGGGGACGGCTCGTCTCGGAAGCCGAACGCACGCGGGTCGAACAAATCGCGAAACAGAAATCCGGAAATCACAACGTCGTGAACGCAACATCGATTCGGTAAAAACGGGAGGTTTGCATGAAACATGGAAATAAAGTGGTCTTTGGACTTTACGATTCGCGTGGGGAAATGGAAGAGGCCATCGAAAAGATGCGTCTGGAAGGTTTCCGCCGCGAGGACATCTCGGTCCTGACGCCGCAAGCGGGTGAGTTCGCGACCTTCGGTCACGAAAAAGGATCAAAGGCGCCCGAAGGCGCGGTCACCGGCGGCGGCGTCGGCGCGGTCCTGGGCGGCACGATCGGCTGGCTGGTCGGCGCGGGCGTCGTCATCGTGAACCCGGTGCTGGCGCCCTTGGTGGCGGCGGGTCCGATCATGGCGGCACTGGCGGGCGCGAGCGCCGGCGGCGTCGTTGGCGGATTGGGTGGTTCGTTGATCGGCGTCGGTTTCCCCGAGTACGAAGCCAAACGCTACGAGGACTTCATCAATCGTGGCGGGATCTTGCTGTCGGTCCACGCGGACGACACCGAGTGGTCGGCGAAAGCGAAACGTATTCTGGAAGAAACGGGCGCCCACGACATTTCGAGCAGCACGGAAGAGGGACGTCCCTATCCGCGGCCCGATATCGAGAACAAGGCTTGGACCCCGAACGATCAAATTTAAGTTTAGGAAATAGGAATGACCAGAAAACAGAAGTGGGGCACGGCCCTGGGTGTCGTCATCGTCGCGGTGATCGCGGTTCGGGCATTGGCGCCGGGATTTATACTCAGAAAAATCAATGCCGCCTTGGCCGAGATGTCCCCGCACTATTCCGCGCACATCGACGACCTGGATATTCACCTATGGCGTATGGCTTACGGTTTTGAAGGGATCACGGTCCGTCAGAAAAAACCGGACCGGCAGATTTTGTCCGTGCGTGAGGTCGACGTTTCGCTCGCTTGGCGTGAGCTGCTCGAGCGCCGGATCACGGTCGATATCGACGTGGACGGCGCGGATCTCAAGGTCGATCAGCCGATGCTCGAGCTGATGAACGACCGGAAGGTCGCGGAAAAAGGAAACGCGCAAGAGGCGAAGAAGACGCTGGTGCCGTTCAAGATCGAGCGGGTGCGCCTGCGCGATTCGCAGGTCGCCGTTCGCGACCTGCCCCAGATCCCGATCGAAGAGGCGCTCCGGATCACCGAGATCAACGCGACCTTGCGCAACCTGATCCCCTCGGCGAAGGATCCGCAAACGGATTTCTCGGCGCGCGCGAAGGTCATGGATCGGTCCCCCTTGCGCGCGGAAGGCTCCGCCCGGTTAAGCGCGAAGCCGCTGCGTTGGGAAGGGCAGGCGGACTTGCGCGACTTCGACGTGCGCACGGTGAACGCGCTACTTTCGCGTTTGGTCCCGCTGAGTTTCGATCGGGGTGTGGTGGATGCCTACGCCGTCGTCAAGGCGGTGGGCTCGAACATCGAGGGCTCCGTGCAACCCTTCGCCCGGGATTTGGAGTTCATCGGCGACAAACGCGATTTCAAAGGTTTGAAGCATCATTTGATCGAAATCGGCAGCGCGATTTCGTCGTGGATCGTGGAAAACCGTAAAGAGGGCACGATCGCGACCCAGGTGGACTTCAAGGTGGCCGACGGGAATTTCAGCGTGGATGTGCGTAAAGCGATCGACGAAGCCCTGCGCCATCGTTTCCGCGAGCCCATGGAGCCGAAGCGCTTGAATTAGGCGACATCCGGCTTGAATTTACGTCCGGCCTCCGCTAACTCGGGGGCATGACGAAAATTCTCGCTTCGCTTCTGGTCGGACTCTGCTCGTTCTCGGCGCTCGCTCACCCTTTGGAAGGTTCTTGGACGGCCCGCGGTCCCGGCGGCCAGGCGGTGGAGTTCACGGTTTTCGGCAACGTGCTGACCGCGCAATCCCGCAGCTATTACGCGAGCGGCGAACCCTCGGACTACTTCTTCTCGTTTCTACTTCCCGAAGGGCGCGACGTCGAAATCGGCGAAATCGTTCCCGGTCGCTTGCGTTCGGTGGACGGGCTTTACGGTTGCCTGTTCGACGAAAAGGCCGAGCTGATGCTGACCGCCGACGGGGACATGAAAATTCACTTTCCGCTTTTGACCTTTCATCGTGAGTACCGCTCGGTGCGCGAGAACCGCGGTTACCGTTATCGTCGTGTCGTCGACTGGACGGGTTGGGGCTGGGTCGAACGTGTCGGCTACTTCCCCATTGAAGAGTGGCGCGTGATCTCGAGCCAGTGCGTGATCGACGCCCGCAATCCCGTGACCCGCGTCCTTTACCGCTAGATCTTCGTCGCCCCTTCCGCACTGTCTAATTTTAAGACGCCTGCTCAGCGCTGGACGTTCGTCCCGATATGCGACGTCCGCGCAGGCCGGAACGTGGTTGAATAAGCTATTGGAATTACACCTGATTCAGGTGTTGGCTTGTGGGCCCGGCTTTGCACTTCTGTCTCATTATGATGAGATGGATCTCAAGCTGGAAACGGCACCTACTTTTAATCGGGCTCCTGAGCCTTTCGCTGGGATTTACGGGGCATGAACGCTTCGTGGAACTCGAAGGCTATTTCAATGGCCGCTCCGAGGCGGACTTCCGCAAAGGCGTGCAAAACGTCCGGGCGGTGTTGCCGAAGGGCACTCGCGCCCAGATCTTGGCCTACGCGAAACTTCCCTCGGGTAATTACGCGCTTAAGGTCAAGACCGTGAACGGCGAAACCAAAGGCCAAGACTTCTGGATCTATTATGATTTGGAACGCAAATCCGTAAAGACGTTCGAGAATGCGCCCTCACACTGGGCTGAGAGACCTGCGGGGCGAGTCGCCGAGACCCAACGTGACGTTCCCGCGCTGGCCGAAACGCCCAGCGCGCGTGAAATCGTGAAAAGAACCGATCGTCTACAGACCGAAATCCGCGACGCCACGGCTCCGCGGACCGAGTGCAGCCACTGCGTTGGTATCGACAATGTCCCGGTCCCCGAACCGCGTCCCGAACGTCGCGACCCCGTGCGGGGCGACCGCGAGCGTCCTCGTCCAGACGTTGCCGCGACCGGTGCGGACCGCGCAACGACGATCAAGCCGAGCCGTAATATGGAAATCGCATGCTACTCGATGATTCAGCAAAACGGAAAGTACGGCGAGTGGGGACAACAGATGTCCTCAATCCTGAGGGAAGAGCGTTATCAATCGACGTACACGCGGGCGGGTGCTCTCGGAAAATTCTGTCCGCGCTTCGATTCGCTGTCGAAAGACGATAAGATCAAGGCTTGGGTTTGGTTCTGGCAATCGCTGGCTAAAGAAGAGTCGTCTTGCCGCTTGAGCGTCCGACACGGAACAACAACCGCGTCGGGTGCGATCTTGAATCCGCGGGAAGGTCACGGGCTGTGGGCGCTGGAAAAAGACCGCAATATTCGCCGTGATCGTGGCTCCGCGTGCGACAATATCAGTTCTTTCGCGGGCCAAGCGCGCTGCTCGATCGATATCATGTTCAAAACTCAGCTGCGTCGGGGCGACACCGCCTCGGACAGTCGTTTGAAATACTGGGGCCCGACTTATAACCACCGGAATGATCGTCAGATCATGCCGCATATGCGGAGATTCACAGCATGTTTCTAATTCGTGTGCTCTTACTGCTGTCGGTGTCGTTCACGGGGGCGCTTTCATTCGCGCAGAATCCGCGTGAGTTTCCGGGGCTTGAGACGGGCAGCTATCGCCTGGTCGAAGGCAACGAAAAGTTGTGTCAGTCCTTTTCGATTCGCCCGAGCGATTTGAAAGAACGAATTATCAATGTCGGTGGTCGTTACCAGATGTTGATGCGGAACGCGAAACGCCAGGTCGAATCTGACTTGGATGCGAACTGCGAATTCGTGGAAGAAGCGACCAAGGAAACTTCGGATGTCGATACGGTACTGACTCGATCAAACAGTGAAGTCTGCGGCGGAGTCGCGAAAACCAAAACCGTATCGAAGTTTCTCTTCCGGGGCGATCGCGTGTGGCTCGACCACGCCATTCAAGACGGACCCCGGAACGTGTCGTATCGCTGCGCTTGGCAGCGTTAATCAGTTAGCTGCGCTTGGCAGCGTTAATTTCTAGATATCGCAGCCCGGAACGACCTGTTCGATCACTTTCGTTTTCTCATTCACGATGACGGCCGAGTTGCAGTCCGTTCCCAGACGCTCAAGCGCGATCGAAAGACGAGCGAGGACGTCGAGATCATCGAGTGGAACGCCGGTCGAACGGTAGCTGCGGTTCGAGGCCGACACGTAAGAGTAAACGCGCGCGTTGAAGTCGATTTGCAGACGAACGACTTTGCCTTTCACCGACAAAAAGAACAGATCGCAAGATTGCGGGCGAACGTCGTTATCACACTGGGCGCCATTCAGCGGGATGACCGCGACGCCGGCTTGTTGGGCTTGGGGGTTCGGGTTCACGACACCGATCGCCATCGCGCTGGCTTGAGCGGCGAGACCAAGGACTGCAGAAAATAATACGGATTTCAAAATTGAATTCAAAGACATGTTTCCCCTCCCAGAGATCGGCTTCGGAGTTAGCTCCGGGCGGTGCGGGGGTCAAAGCTGTGAACGAACGAATGATTTGATCGGCCCCATAAGCGGAGTCGTGAACTTAGCTATCTCTTGATGATTGCAGCGGGATTTCCATTTTTAAGAACGAGAATCCGGAATTTCCCAATGATGTCGTGCCGTCGGGGTTCTGAAAATTTGCCACGAGATGGCGGTTCGGCGGGCAGGGTGCCCGCCGGAGCTCTTACTTCGATTTCTCTTCGAGGAGTTTCTCGACGAGTTTTTCGAGGCGATCGACACGTTGTTTGAGGTCTTCGTTCTCGGCTTTGACCGACGCGATGTCGCGGGTGTTCTTCGCCGTTTGTTCGGCAAGTTGCGCCCACTGCTCTTTGGAAGCCTGGCACAGACCGTAGAGTTCTTTCGTCGATTCGATCAAGGGCGCGACCAAGTTTCCGTACTTGACCGACTTTCTGCCGGTCGAATCGGTGACGACGAGTTCGGGGGCATACTCTTCGACCTCTTGAGCGATCAAACCGATTTCATTTTGATCGTTGGCCTTCCACTTAAAGCGATGTCCTTGCAGGTTCAGAATCAGCGCGAGTCCCTCGACGCCAACGATGTCTTTTTTCAAGCGACGATCCGAAGTGTACAGGAAGGCAGAAGAGGTCACACCGGTATTGTCGATCACGGCCACATCGCCAGAGTCCGCGGCGTTGGCGAAGGAGTATGAGCCCGCGCGGCTACTGATCCGGAAGGCGTTATTCCATCCCGCGGTAAAGTATCCATATTGTGTCGCCCCGCCGAGACGTGAGCGCATATTGATGCTCGCGTTGGCGTTGGCCGCCGAAGAAGTGATCTCGATGTTGGCGTCGCCGGATGCGGTTTCGAAGATCGCCGTTCCGTTATCGAAACGCACTCCGGGCGTGCCGGCTTGATTCGCGAAGGTGTAAACTCCACCTTGGGATTCCATGTAGATTTCGCCGCCGGAGTTCGCCATGATCGCGGCGGGATAGGACGTCCCGTTCGAGCGACCGGTCAGGTTAATTCCCGCGTTCGTGTACTGACCCGCGCCTGACGTCGATTGGATATTGATGAAGGCTTCGCCGTTTTTACGAACATCGAGGGGCGCGACGGGACTGTTCGTCCCGATTCCGACCGAGCCGGTGTTGTAGTAGATGTTGCCCGCGTTCGTCGTCCACTGGCTCGTACCACCGCCAATCATATTCACCCAAGCCGCGCCCTCATAGGCCTCGAACTTGCTGGTCGTGGTGTTATAACGGATCAAGCCGGGGACGGGTGTCGGACGATTCGTAGTGGTGTCCCGCGGAACGCGGATCGCCGAATAGGCGGCGCCGACGTGGTTGACGTCGAGGGCGTAGCTCGGGGAGTTCGTGTTGATACCGAGGACCAGCCCGTTGTTCGCGGTGAAGTGATAAGTCGCGATCGATCCGAGGTTGGTGCTCCAGCTGTTCTTACCGTAGAAGTTGCGCACGCCACCGTCATAGATTTGCATGTAGCTGTCGCCTTCGAGGAAGATGTTCCCGACGACGTGCAGGGCTTCGTCCGGGTTGCTGTTATCCGGGCTGTTGATCTTCACCCATTGCGGATCACGAGTTCCGATGTCGATGCCGTTCGCGGTATAAACCCACGACGTTCCCGCGCCGGTGTACGCCGAGCCGCCGATAAAGTCTTTCCAGCTGCCACCCTCGCGGCCCTCGAACTTGTTGGTGTTTGAGTTATACCGGATCATCCCGTTCACCGGCGAAGTGGGACGGGCCGCCGTTGTCGCCACGGGGACGACGAGGGCCGAGTTCGACGACGTGGTGCCGACCAAGTGCAAGATGCCCGAGGGGGCGGTCGTTCCGATACCGACCCGGCCGCCGTTCTCGATCGTCATCAAGTCATTGACGCCAGGACCGGGGGACGCCGCGGTCGCACCGATTTTGAACTTCCCACTGTCGCTCGCATCCACGCCCGAGTAGAACGATTGGAAGTTCCCCTGATAGCGGATGAAAGAATCCGCGGCCGCGTGGGTCGCGTAAAGCATAAGGAAGGCGTTCGAACCGGACGTGTTGCTGTTGTTTTGGATAAAGATCGACGCGTCCGAGCTCGCGTTATAGTTCGCGACGTGCAGTCTTTGTTGGGGATCTTCGGTACCGATCCCGACGTAGCCATTTGTCTTCAGAGTCATGCCCGGAGGCTGATTGTTCGTGAAGAAGCCCAAGTTGTGGTTCGTCCACGTTCCGAATTGACCCGAAAGCCCGATGGGTGACGTGTTACCGATCCACGACCCCACGATGACGGTGCCGTTGGTGTGCGTGAGACCGTAACGGTCGGTCGCCGTCTGCACGCTCAAAGCCGATGTCGGAGCGGTGGTGCCGATTCCGACTGCGCCGGCGTTCGTGATCGTCATCCGCGTGTTGTTGTTGGTTTCGAATGCCAACGCTTGGTTGTCGTTGGTACCGATGGTTCCGGTTTGACCGAACGAGTTCCCACCTTGTGCCCAGTTGGTTGTTCCGCCCGAGTTCGTCACCCACGAGAGGTTACCCGATGCGTCGGTTTGCAGGATCTGACCGTTCGTGCCGGTCCCCGCGGGCAGCGTGAGGGTGTAGTTTGAGGCCATCGTATCCGCCGCGCGAAGCGAAACGCTATTCGTGCCGTTGACGGCAAGCTCGCGCAGTTCGAGGCGACCCGAGTTGCCGGCGCCCGCGGCGACGGGGCCGGCGACGATCGCACCGCCCGCGACGTGCAGACGTCCCGAAGGCGCGGTCGTGCCGATTCCGACGTTGGCGGTCGCATTTTTGATCGCGATCGCCGTATTCCAAGTGATCGCGTTCCCCGCGGTTCCGGGAGCCCCAACGTTGAACGAGAGCGAGTCATCCGTGTAGTTCTGGAAAATCCGCGAAGACGAGTCGGAAGTCAGGTATCTGTTCGTTGAGTTTCCGTCCGCGTTGAAGTTGATCGCGGGCCAGTTCGTTTCGAACGTGAGATCGGTGCCGACTTGGAAAACGGCGCTGGGGCTGGACGTGGCGATCCCGACGCTGCCGCCGCTGTTAATGAACATACGGGTGTTGTTGTTGGTTTCGAATGCCAACGCTTGGTTGTCGTTGGTACCGATGGTTCCGGTTTGACCGAACGAGTTCCCACCTTGTGCCCAGTTGGTTGTTCCACCCGAGTTCGTCACCCACGAAAGGTTGCCGGACGCGTCGGTCTGCAGAATCTGACCGTTCGTACCGG